>NZ_LLZH01000308.1:0-71611 GCF_001509495.1 Actinoplanes awajinensis subsp. mycoplanecinus
GCCCCACTCACTGCCCCCAGCTGGTGCCTGCGGCTGCCTCAACCCGCCCGAAACAACCGCGAGCACCAGCCACCCCCGCTCGGCTGCCGCTGACGACTGCCTCCACGGGCCCGAGGCAACCCTGAGCACCAGCCACCCCGCTCCATGCCACTTAGCTTGAGTTGATGTGTCGGTAGCTCCCGGGCAGGGCGGTAGGAGTCCGCACTGCCAGATCGCGTGCGGCTGCCGCCCACCCGCGGGCGGTAGCCGCACGCACAACCCGACCGCGGACCGCCACCGCCCCCAACCCGGCCCAACGCGGTCTTCCACCGCCCCACCGACGCCGAGCGCGGACCTCCACAGCCCCGCCGACGCCGAACGCGGACCCCTGCCGCCCCTCCAACACCGAACGCGGACCTCTACCGCCCCCTCAACGCCGAACGCGAACTTCTACCGCCCACCGGCATCGACCACCCACACCGACCGTCACAGCAACACCGACCGACCATCCCGGCCCACAACAACACCCCCACCCACCTGCACCCGAACTACATCGGACACCACTCCAAAGCCGCCGAGGCGCGCACCCGGCTGGCTTCCAGAGGTGCCTCCTCGCCCCCGACACACCCCTGAAGACCAGCTGCGCGCACCCGGCTGGCTTCCAGGGGTGCCTGCATGCTTCCGAGGCACCGCTGGAAGCCAGCCGAGGGCTGCTCGGCTGGCTGGGTCACGGGGTGCTCGCGGAAAACAGTGATGGGACGGTCAGCCCGCTGGGGGATTGTGCTGCATTCGGCGGGCCAGTGGTCCGGTCAGATGGAGCGTTCCATCACCCTGGGGGATCGCCACCCGGTGGCGTCCGCGGCGCGGATGTTCAGCACCCGGTTGGGAGTGCCGGTCGGCAGACGGTGCAGCACCCCGGTGGCCGCGTTCGCGATCAGCCAGGCCTTCACCGCGGCGGGTGGCGCGGTCGGGTGTGCCTCCAGGTAGAGCGCGGCTGCGGCGGCTACCAGCGGAGTGCCCGCGAACAGCGTCAGGCACGTCCCGAAGTCCCGCACGGCGTCCACCCCGACCGTGATCACAGCTGCCGACCGCCCCGGTGACCGGCCACAAGCGCTACCACCGGCACCACCGGCGATGGTGGTGCCGCCGGCTGAGACGACGGGGACGACGCCCGCGGTGACCGAGGCGGCGACCGCGTCGTCCAGTGCCCGGGACGGGCCGGCGCTGAGGCCCAGGCTGAGCACCGACGGTCCCTGATGCTGGCGGGTGATCTCGTCGATCGCGGCGATCACGGCCGACTCCGGGCCCGCGCAGACCGGCACCGGAACGATCTGCGCCGCGGGTGCCACCCGGCGGACGACGTCCGACTCGTCGTGGCAGTCGGCCAGGTAGACGGTGACCCCGGCGCCGGTCGCCTCACTCGCGCCGTAGTCGGACCGGTAGGGACCGCCGGCGTCCGGGTGCACGGCGCCGTCCGGGACGACGTATCGCACGCCTGGGTCGGTGCGCAGCGCCGCGAGCTCTGCCGGCGACAGCGCCGCGCTGAATCCGGTGAGCACGTGGTGGTAGTCGTGGTCGCGGTGGATCCGGTTCGCCGGGGCGCGCCGCAGGGCCGCGGTGTCCCGCAGCACGACGATGTAGTGGCCGGTCGCGGGTGCCGCGGCCGCCGTCCGCGCCGCTACGGCGAGTGATGTCACGGCCAGGACGGCGATGGCCGTTGCAGCGAGTCTTCTCATGACTCCACAGTGCTGAGCGGCGCGATTACGGACATGGGCACTCGTTGCCCATATCAGTCACCGCCCGACCTGCCGATATGGGCGTGACGGCCGGTAACAGCGAGGGCGAGGCTGGCAGGCCATCGTGATCCGTTAAGCTCCCGCCCGAAAGATCCACTCCGGACGGAATGGATCCACCGATCACTGCGGAGGAAACATGGCTGTCACCGCCGACCTTGAGAAGATCGTGGACAAGGCCTACCTCGACAAGTCGATCCAGGAGATCCTGGACGCCCCGGTCGAGGCGCTCGCCGGCGTGAGCGTCAACGGCGGCAAGCTGATCCGCGAGGCGCTCGGCGTCAAGACGATCGGTGAGCTCGGCCGGAACAAGTACTTCCGGGCCGCCCAGGCCCTCGCGGCGCTCGCCGACGCCAGCTGATCCACCGCGGCGGGGTTTCCCTACGGACGCCCCGCCGCGACCCGCACCTCCACCGGAACCGCACGCTGCACCGCGGCCAGTTCGTCGTCGTCGAGCAGATAGCGGTACGGGCAGAGCGACGGCCCCGGCGCACTGCAGGCACCACAGGGCCGGCCCGGATCCACCACGCACCGCTCGTAGGTCTCCATCCCGGCCGCTCCCCTCGCCACCCCCTCAGTCTCGCCGCTCGGCCTGCCCGCCCGTAGAGGCCAAGGTCCTGCGGCGGCACTCACGACACGGGTCGTCACCGGTCCGCATATAGTCTTCGGGGCTCGCACCAGGAGGAACCACCGATGACCATCTACGGCAGTGGCGGCACCGGCACCCCGGCCCGCCGCGGTCTGCACCCCGGCGTGCTCGCCCTCGCGGTCGGCGCGGCGATCATCGTCGTGGCGGCGTTCGCCTACATCGCGATGCGCTCCCCCGCGGACGCTCCGCCCGCCGCGGCCTCCGCGCCGTCCCCGGCCGCCGCCTCCGCGGCACCCCCGGCAGCCTCGCCGAGCGCGGCCGACCCGAAGGGCCTCAGCACCGGCTCCTGGCTGGTCTCGCCGGCCGACGACGAGGACAGCTACCTGATCGCGACCGGCGAATATGCCGCGATCTCCCAGGTGCCGACGGCGCTGACCGTGGTCGCCGGTCTGGGTGACGACTCCTGCTTCTCGTTCCGTGACGAGGACGGCGACTACCTGCGCCACTTCGACTACCGGTTGCGCTTCGACCCGAAGGAGGACAAGGACCTGTTCCGCAGCGACGCCACCTTCTGCGCCGAGGACGACCAGCCGGCCGGCAGCTTCCGGGTCCGCTCCAAGAACTACCCGGAATACTTCCTGCACCGCCGCGACACCAAGCTCTACATCGACAAGCCCTCCGGCGACGACTTCGAAGCCGAGTCCACCTTCACCCTCCGCGCGCCCTGACCCACCGGGCCGCGGCCACGGTCGCGGCAAGCGGGTGGTCAGAGGAGGCGACGGACCTCACCGTACGTCCGGTAGAAGCCGCCACGAGCCGCCTCCCGAACCCCGGTCACCACATAGCGGCTGCCGGTCTCGCGGATGCCCTTCGGGAACTGGACCTGCCAGTCGGTGTGGTACCCGGAGGACACCACCCGCACCCGCAACCGGCCCCCGACATCGATGCACTCGACGACCACCCCGTCGGCCACGTCGTGAACGATCTCGACGGTGGTGGACGGGACGACAGCGGCCATCCGCGGTGGCGCCTTGACGTCGACGGCCTGCGGAAGCGTCCCGCTCACCGCTGACTGCACCGCCGCCTCGCTCGCGTCGATGCAGGCCAGCGAGCCGTCGGTGGTGACGATGTAGAGGCGGTCGTCGTGGTACTGCATCGAATACGCCGAGCCGCACCCGGTGGACAGCTTCCACAGCCGGGTGCCGTCGGCGGCGAAGCAGTAGATCGACGACGCGCTGTCGCCGGCGAACACATACCTTCCGTCCTCGGCGGTGGCGCACGAATACACCGCGGCGTCGCAGCGGTAGACCTGCCGGCGCGAGCCGTCCTTGCCCAGCTCGACGACCTCGCGGGTGGCGGTGCCCGCGTAGAGCGTGTCGCGCTCCTGCCAGCCGAACAGCACCGGGCCGGTCTTGGTGTGCCACAGCTCGCGGCCGGTGCGCCAGTCGTAGCTGGTCACGCCGCCGGAGTGGCCGTGGTGCACGGCGTCGGTGTCGCACCGGACCATCCACGCCGAACTGCCCCGGCCCGGGCGCTGCCAGAGGAACTCGTCCTCGTGGTCGATGGCCGAGATCCCGCCGTTGGCGTCGGACACCCCGAGCACGCCGTCGTGGATGTCCAGCCAGTAGATGTCGATCTCGGGGGCGATCCGGTACGCCAGCCGCGGCACCTTGCCGGACAGGTCGTAGACGTTGCCGTCGTCGCAGCCCGCGTAGATCCAGCCGTCGTCGGCGACGATGGACTTCACCCCGTCGGGAAGGCGGAACTGCTGCCGCACCGTCGCGTCGTGACCCAGCGTGGTGATCAGGCCGCTCTCGTTGCCGACCATGCAGCCGTCGTCGTCGACGAAGATGCCGAACGCCGGGCTGCCCGACGCGTACCGCCAGAGGATCGGCGCGCGGGTGGCGGTGGACCGGGTGCTGACGATCTGCCGACGGGAGATCGACCGTTTCTGCCGGCCGCCGGGAACCGCCGGAGCGTACCCTTTCCGGACCTTGTCCCCGATCTTTTTCGAGGCCTCGGACTTCGCCTTTTCCGGTGTGGTGAACGACGACTGCTTGACCTGCCCGCGGTCGCCGATCCGGCCATATCGGACGGTCAGGTCGGTGCCGTCGACAGTCACCTCGTAGAACTTGTGCGCACTCCCGCTGTCTTCGGAGAGTTCGAGGTACGTCATGTCGGCAGGCATCACAGCCACCCTTCCCAGCAGCGCGGATCAGATGCCAGAACCGTAGTGACCGGGTACGACAAAAACGCGAAGACCCAGCTCAGGACGGATAGGACAGCACTGCCGAGCGCTCCTGTGCGACACCCGCGAACCGGACCAGCTCGGCCACCCCGACGGCCGGGTCGGTGCTGGACATCCCGATCACCGACCGCGGTGTCAGGTAGACGATCTCGGTGATCCCGGCGCCGGCGCGGTGCAGGGTGGCCGGTCGCCCGTCCACCACGGTCAGCGTCGCAAAACCACAGTCGGCGGCCGCCCGCACATAGGTTTCCGCGAACGGGCTGTCCGGCGCGAACAACACGACCTGCTCGCGTACCGAAAGTCCTTTCTCGGAAATCATGGTGACCGCGAGCCGGGCGCGCCCGCCGAGCGGATAGAGGTCGCTTTCGATCACCCACGGGAAGGCGTCGCACCGGTCCGGGCGGACCGCGACGCCGGCGCAGCGGTCGGCGGGAAGGAGGGTGTAGCTGGCGGAGGTCGCGCCGCCGTCCGGCCAGACGTCCTCGGCCCGCAGCGTGGCACTGTCCGGAAATGACGTTTCAAGCCCGCAGCTGGTGAACATCGGCGAGGCCGTGGCACCGGGCCGCACGGCCCGGTCGGCGCAGGCCGAGAGCAGCAGTGCGACGACCGCGATCGCCGCGACAACCTTGCCTGACATCGATTCCCCGAGCGCTGATCCATCGAAACCAGCAGATCGTACCCGGCACCTCCCGCACCGCGTAGAGATTCTTGACGATCGATACGTTGAGGGTTGAGATGGACGGTGTTTGAAACCTTTTAACCCCAGGGAGAGCCCATGCACGCGTTCCTCGCCGCGGCCCTGACCAGCGCCGCCGCGGCCGTCCCCGCCGCCGGGATCCCGGTCACCTGCACCGGGACCGCCCCGGTGGTCTGCCACGCCGACGTGGCACCCGGCAACTACCGGATCTCGGTGACCCTCGGTGACGCCGGGGTGCGGGCCGAGGCCCGACGGATGGTGATCGCCGAGGGCACTTCCGGTCATCGCACGTTCGGGGTGAACGTCCGCGACCCCGAGGGCGAACCCACGAAGACCGGCTCCGGCACGCCCGGGCTGACCCTGACCTTCACCGGCGCCGCGCCCGTCGTGCGCCACCTGCGGATCCGGCCGGCACCGCCGCGCACCCCGATGCTCTACCTGGCCGGCGACTCCACGGTGTGCGACCAGGACACGTTCCCGTACACCGGCTGGGGCCAGGCGATTCCGCAGCACCTGCGCGGTGTCACGGTCGCGAACTACGCCGACTCCGGGGAGAGCGCCGGGTCGTTCCTGACCGATCCGTTGCTGTTCGACACGATGCGCCCGCTGCTGCGCCGGGGCGACGTGGTTCTTATCCAATTCGGACACAACGACAAGACCACGACGGCCGCGGACTATCGCGCGAACCTGACCGCGCTGGTCGCCGGCGTCCGTGCCGGGCACGCCCGGCCGGTCCTGGTCAGCCCGCCGGTGCGACGGATCTTCGACAGTACGGGCGTGCTCACCCCGGTCGCCCGGCACGTCAACGGTCTCGGCGTCGACCTGCCCGCCGAGATGGCGTCGCTCGCCGCGGAGTTGCGGGTGCCCTACATCGACCTGACCGCGGACAGCGCCGCCCTGGTCGAGAGCCTCGGGCCGACCGACTCCCAGCCGCTGTACCTCTACCGCGAACTCCGCGACAACACCCACTTCTCCGAGTACGGCGCCGACGAGATCGGCAAGCTGGTGCTGTCCCGGCTTATTGCAGAGGGTCTTATGCATTAACTACTCTGCATATTCGTGAGAGACGATCGGACGAACGAGGTGCGGCAGATCGAGGCGCTACGCGCCCTGGCCCATCCGATGCGGATGCGGATCCTGGGCTCGCTGCGCGTCGACGGCCCGGCCACCTCCGCGAGCCTGGCCCGCCGCCTGTCGACCGATTCCGGTCAGACCAGCCACCACCTGAGGATGCTGCACCGGCACGGGTTCATCGACGAGGCGCCCGAGCTCGGCAAGGGCGACCGCGGCCGGGAACGCTGGTGGAAAGCCGCACAGGAGTCCACCTCATGGCCCAACCGGGGTGACGCGCTCGGGCCGGGTGGCCACGAGGTGGTGACCGCGTTGAACCGGGCCGCGTCCGCGGTCTGGGAGGACGTCTCCGCCACCTTCCGGGCGCAGGCGGCCCGGCAGGAGTGGTCGGACGCGTGGCAGGAGGCGGCCGGCTTCGGTGACTTCGCGATCCGCACCACTCCGGAGCGGTTGACCACGCTGCGGGCCGCGATGCTCCGCCTGATCGACGAGCACGACCTGGGCCCGGACTCGGCGGCACCGGACGCCGCGACAGTGGTGGTGGCGGTGCAGGCATTCCCGTATCGGACTCCGCAGTGACAGCCCTCTGGCGCAACCGCGAGTTCAACCTGCTCTGGACCGGACAGTGCTTCTCCGACCTGGGCGACGCGATCGCCCAGTTCGCCCTCCCGCTGCTCGTACTGATGCTCACCGGCTCCCCGGTACAGGCCGGGATCGTCGGCACCGTCGCCAAGGTCGCCGGTCTGGCCAGCCGCCTGCCGGTGGGCGTGCTGGTCGACCGGGTGAACCGCCGCTGGGCGCTGCTCGGCGCGGACGCCGCCCGGCTGCTCTCCGGCCTCGCCTTTGTCGCGCTGATCCTCAGTGGACACGCGGGCCTGCCGGTGATCATCGCGGTCGCCGTGGTGGACGCCGTGGCCGGCTCGGTCTTCTTCACCACCGAGCGCGCCGCGCTGAGCAGCATCGTGGCGAAGGAGCAGCTACCGGCCGCGGTGGCCCGCAACGAGGCCCGCGGCTACGGCGTGGCGCTGGCCGGGCCACCGCTCGGCGGCCTGCTGTTCGGTATCGGGCACGCGTTGCCGTTCATCGGCAACACGATCTCCTACCTGGCCTCGATGATCGGCGTTGCGCTGATCCGCCGGCCGCTGCAACGTTCGCGGGCGGAGACCCCGGACAGGTACACGACCGCGCTGGCCGAGGGCGTGCGCTACGTCGCGCGACAGCCGTTCCTGCGCGCCGTGCTGCTCATCGCGGCACCGCTCAATTTCGCGATCAACGGGGTGATCTTCACCATCGTGGTGTCCCTGCAGCAGACCGGCACCGCACCCGCCGTGATCGGCCTCACCGAGACGGTGATCGCCGTGGGCGGCCTGACCGGCGCCTTCTTCGCCCCACTGCTGCAACGCCGGCTGAGGATGGCCACGCTGACCCGGATGATCTGCACCGCGGCCACCCTGCTGTTGCTGCTCAGCGCGGTGCTGATGACCGGCCTGGCGGCCGCCGCGCCGGTGGCCGTGACCCTGTTCCTGGCGCCCGCCTGCAACGCCGCGATCTTCGGTCACCTGGCCGCGACCACCCCGGACCGGCTGCAGGGCCGGGTGCTCAGCGTCATCTTCCTTGCCGCCAACTCGGCTGCGGCCGCCGCGCCGCTGCTCGCCGGGGTGCTGGTCACCCACGGGGGCGGCACGGTCACCGTGCTGGTCTTCGCCGCGTCCGTCGCCGTCTCCGCGGTCAGCGCCGCCGTGCATCCCGGTCTGCGCCAGGAGACCCGCACCCCCGCGGACAACAAAGCCATCCGTTGAAGCGCCAGGAGACCCGCAGCCCCGCCGACAACGAAGCGACACCCCCGTGCGCGACGACACCGTCCGTTAAACCGGACCGGCTACCGTGCCGGGCTCCACCTTCTCGCCGACGGAGCTACCGCACCCGACATGGTCACCACGCTCATCCGCCTCACCGTCGCCGTCTCGCTGCTCATCACCACCGGATGCGCAACAGTGAAGGCCCCGGCCGCCGCCCCGTCGCCATCGCCGAGCCACGCACGGGAGAGCCCGACGCCGATCACCGAGACCACGAAGACCAGGCCGAACATCGTGTTCGTGCTGACCGACGACCTCTCCGACGACCTGCTGCCGTACCTGCCGAACGTGCTCGCCCTGCAGAAGGACGGCGCGTCGTTCGCGAACTACACGGTCACCGACTCGCTCTGCTGCCCGTCCCGGGCGTCGATCCTCACCGGCCGGTATCCGCACAACACCGGCATCGTGAAGAACAACGGCTCCGACGGCGGGTTCCGGCTCTTCCACAGCCGCGCCGAGGAGAAGTCCACGTTCGCCACCGATCTGCACGCGGCCGGCTATCGGACCGCGTTCTACGGCAAGTACATGAACGAGTACTTCCCGCGGATCACCTTCGGCGGCGGCACACCGTATGTTCCGCCGGGCTGGGACGAGTGGGCCGCCGGCGGCGACGCCTACGACGGCTTCAACTACGAGCTCAACGAGAACGGCAAGGTCCGCACGTACGGATCACGGCCGCAGGACTATCTGACCGACGTGCTCTCCGCCAAGGCGCAGCGTTTCATCACGGCGTCCGCGGCCGCCGGCAGGCCGTTCATGCTCGAGGTCGCGACATACACCCCCCATCTTCCGTACGTGCCGGCGCCGCGCGACGCTCACGGTTTCCCCGGGCTGACATCGCCAAAGAATTCGGCGTACGACACAGTGCCGGAGGACGCACCTCCCTGGCTCGCCGGGCACCCGCCGCTGCCCACCTGGCTGAAGAAGCACATCGACGACAGCTTCCGCAAACGTGTCCAGTCGATCCAGTCCGTCGACCTGATGGTGTCCGAGCTCCGGGCCACCCTGACCAGGGCCGGCGTCGCCGACGACACCGTGGTGGTGTTCAGCTCGGACAACGGGTACCACATGGGTGAGCACCGGCTGAACCCCGGCAAGATGACCGCGTTCGAGAGCGACATCAAGGTGCCCCTGATCGCGGCCGGTCCCGGGATCACGGCCGGGCTGGTCGTCGAAGAGCCGGTGGAGAACATCGACCTGCGGCCCACCTTCGCCCAGCTGGCCGGCGCGCCGGTCGCCGCGCAGATCGACGGGCGCAGCGTCACCGGCCTGCTGGACGGGACGACACCGGCCGAGGCGGACGGGTGGCGGACCGCCGCGCTGATCGAGCACAGCGACCCGGCCACCGACCCCAAGGACCCGGACTACAACCAGGACTCCGAGAACGTCCCGCCGTCCTACGACGCGCTGCGCACCCGGGCTTTCACCTACGTCGAATACGTGGACGGCAGCCGGGAGTACTACGACCACCGGTCCGATCCTGATCAGATGCTCAACCTGGCGTCCGGGCTCGACCCGGAACGCGTCACCGAGCTGCGCGAGGCCCTGCACGCGCTGAACACGTGCGCGGGCGCGACGGCGTGCGGGGCGGCCGGACGGTCAATCCGCTGAGGCGAGCAGGTCACGGATCCGGGCGAGCGCCCCCTGGAAGTACCGATGCTCCGGCGGGCGCGTCAGGAACGCTGCCAGGGCGTACACATCAAGGGCTGAACTCAGGGCACGCCAACCCGGCGGCAGATCGCCGCCCTGCGCCCGGAATCCCTCGAGGAACGCCTCGGCGAAGCCGGGCGGACGCGGATCGCGCAACATGTTGCCGACGTCGACCAGCGGCGGACCGCTGAACGCGAACTCCCAGTCCAGCACCGCGGAGATCCGCCACCGGCCGTCCACCTCGAGGGCCAGCAGGTTCTTCGGGTTGAAGTCGCTGTGCACCAACCGGCGCAAACCGTGCACGGCGGTCAGCAGCGGGGTCGCCCGGGCGGCATGGGTCCGCAGCGCACGCTGCTCGGCGTCGGTGAGACGGCCGGCCGCGTTGCCCTCGGCCAGGCACTTGTCGACGAAGACGTCGAGACCGCTCGCCGGCTCGATCCCGGGCGGGCCGGGAGTCAGGGTGCCGTCCGCGAAGAAGCCCGGCGCGGCGAAGGACACCGTGCCGATCCGGGCCAGCGTCTCGCCGGTCGAACGGCCCAGGTCCTCGACCACGGTGGCGTCCGCGTCTGTCTCCGCGTCGGCGAGGACCTCACTGAGCGGGCGGCCCGGCAGGAACCGCGACACCAGGGCTCCGTGACCGATCGCGATCACCTCGGGCACCGGGACCACCCCGGCCAGGCGGCGCGCGAGGGCGGCCTCGACGGCGCCCGCGTCGTCGCCCAGGTAGCGGCGCAGGACGTAGGTGTCGCCGGTGTCCGTGGTGAACGCGACGTTGTGGTTGCTGTAGCCGCCGGTCAGCTCGCGCTTCGTGGTGACGCGGTGGCCGGGCAGCGCGGTGTTCTCGACCCAATCCCAGATCATCGATCCCACTCTTCCGCCTCGGCCCTCGTCGCACGAATCGGGGGATCCCGTGCTGGGGGCGGGTTGTGGCAGGATCGGCGGCAGAGGTGATGGACATGCGAACACGGCTGCGGCACCTGCGGCACGGGCCCCGGGTCTACACCTGGCGGGCGGAGATCCATCACCTCCGGGGCAGCAGGGACTGTCACCGCTGCGTGCGGGTGCGGATCTGGGGAGCGGGCAAAACCGGTCAGGCGCTGCAGGCCGATCTGTTGTCGCTCGCGCTCGGGCCGGCCGGCGCCTGCGAGACCGACGGGTCCTCGCCGAGGCCGGCCGACGTGCGGGCCGTCCTCGCGTACGCGCTGCGGCACGGCTGGAACCCGGACCGGCGGGGCGGGACGTTCGCGCTGACCGAGATGTTGCACGGCGAGACGTTCACGCTGGCGGGTTTTGTCCTCACCGACCGGCTGCGAACACCACACGGCGCGGATCCGTCGGAACGGGTGGCCGCCGCCTTCGACCTCGGCGAGCAGGGTTGACGGCGGCATCGGCCGGCGTGCACGTCGACGTTCCGGCCTGCGCCGGCAGGGCTGCGGCCTACGAGGACGGGGTTGTTCATGGCGCTGACGACTGCTTTCACCGAGCTGCTCGGGGTGCGGCATCCGATCGCGCTGGCGCCGATGGGCGGGTCCGCCGGTGGGGCGCTGGCCGCGGCGGTCTCGGCGGGCGGCGGGCTGGGGTTGCTGGGCGCGGGTGATCACGCCTGGCTGGACCGCGAACTACCGATCCTGACCACCGCCCTGCACCACAACGCCGACACCGCCGGCCTCCGGGATTCCCGGGCTCCGGCGGGCGCCCAGCCGCCATCCGGCGCTCACCTTCCGACGGATGCTCCGGCTCCGTCGGACGCGCGGCCATTCCCGGACACCCGGTTTTTTCCGGACACGCGGGCCCCCTCGGACACGCGGGCCCCCTCGGACACGCGGGCCCCCTCGGACACGCGGGCCCCCTCGGACACGCGGGCCCCCTCGGACACCCCCTCGGACACGCGGGCCCCCTCGGACACGCGGGCTCCCTCGGGCGCTCCGGCTCCGTGGGGGGCGGGTTTTCTGACGTGGGCGATCGAGCCCGGCCTGGTCGAGCGGGTTCTTGAGCACGGGGCGCGGGCGGTGATGTTCTCGTTCGGGGACCCGGCGCCGTGGGTGCGGATGGTGCACGCGGCAGGCGCGCTGGTGATCGTGCAGGTCACTGACCTGGACGAGGCACGCCAGGCGGTCGAGCTGGGCGCGGACGTGATCGTGGCGCAGGGCACCGAGGCGGGTGGGCACGGGGCGCGGCGGGGACGGTCGGTGCTCTCGTTCGTACCCCTGGTTGTTGATCTTGCGGGACCGACGCCGGTCCTGGCGGCCGGCGGGATCGGTGATGGGCGCGGCCTCGCGGCGGCCCTGGCCCTGGGCGCGGACGGCGCGCTGCTCGGCACCCGCTTCCAGGCCACCCCGGAGTCCCTGGCGCATCCCATGATCACCGCGGCACTGCTGGCCGGGCGCGGCGCGGACACCGAGCGCAGCAGCGTCCTCGATGTGGTCCGCGGCTCGGCGTGGTCCCCGAAGTACACCGCCCGCACCCTGGCACACCCGCACCTGGACCGTTGGCGCGACCGCGAGCCCGAGGCCGCCGCGAGCACGCAGGCCCAGCAGGATTACCGCGACGACGTGGAACGCGGCGTGATCCCACCACTGCCGGTCTGGGCCGGCGAAGCGGTCGACCTGATCACCGAACTGGTCCCGGCCGCCGGCCTCGTCGAGTCCCTGTCCCTCGAGGCCGAACAGTCCCTGTCCCGAGCCGGCGCTCGGCCTCCCCGGGCCTCAGAGGCTGATCGATTTCCGCCGCTGCCGGGACGCGTTCAGGCGGAGATTGCGGAGTGTTTCCGGCTGGGGCTGGTGGCGGAGTGCCAGGCCGCGCCGGCCGGAGTGATGAACCTGAACTGGCGGCTGAGCACCGGCAACGGCCAGTTCGCGGTGAAGCGGCTGACCGACCGCTCCCCCGAGGCGTTCCGCGCCGCTCAGGATCTGCTGCCGCGGTTGGCCGAGGCGGGCTTTCCGGTTCCGGCGCCGCTGCGCACGGCGTCCGGCGACACCCTTCAGAAGATCAACGGCTTTTGGTACGCGGTGAGCACCTGGCTGCCCGGCACCCATCCCGCCGGCGCCGACCTGGACCTCGGGGCGTGCACGGCCCTCGGCGATCTGATCGGCCGACTGCACCTGGCCCTCGCCGACCTCTGCCCACCGGCGCCGCGGAGCCTGCCCGACGTGCCGCCCGACGCGGCCCAGGCGCGTGCCGAGCTGGCCCGGTACGCGCAAATCTCCGCAGACCACGCGAGTCGGTCGCTCAATCTGGGCGCGGGCACCACAAATCAGGCGCTCAAGCTCGGCACGGACACCACAAATCAGGCGCTCAAGCTCGGCACGGACACCACAAATCAGGCGCTCAAGCTCGGCACGGACACAAATCAGGCGCTCAAGCTCGGCACGGACACCACAAATCGGGCGCTCGAGTTCGGTGCGGAGATCGCCCGGCGGCGGGAGTTGCTGGATCGGGTCGCGGATCAGCGCCCGCCGGACCAGGACGTGTCGCCCTGCGGCTGGACACACGGCGACCTGCAGCCCTTCAATCTGCTGGCCGAGAATGGTCTGGTCACCGGCATCCTGGACTGGGACCGCCTCGATGTCCGGCCCTACGGCCTGGAGGTGATGCGCACCGCCACGATCATGTTCAGCGACGGCGGCCGCACCGCGCTCGACCTGGACCGAACCGCGGCATTCATCCGCGGCTATCGTGCCCAGATTCCGATCACTTCCGGTCAGCTGGTGGATGCCGCCGAGCGTCGCTGGTGGACCCTGGCCACCGAGACCTGGCAGCTGCAACGCCACTACGACGCCGGCGACACCAGTTGTGATCACCTGTTCCTCACCCGCGGAACGTTCCTGCACTGGTGGACCAGCCACCGCCAGCAGGTCCAGAAAACCCTGTCAGCAGTCAACCACTGACCCCACCCAAGAGCGTGTGAAGTTGCGGCGCGCTCCGCACCGAAAGTCCCCACGCAACCTGCTGCTCAACGCTGCGTGGGGAGTTGCGGCGCGCTCCGCACCGAAAGTCCCCACGCACGCTGCTGGTCGAGGTTGCGTGGGGAGTTGCGGTTCGACGCGCCCAGAAGCACTACGCGGCGGTGGCTAGCGCAGGGGTTTGCGGAGGATGTAGTTGATGCCGAAGTCGGTGTCGCTGACTCGGACGTCGGTGTAGCCGATCCGCTGATAAAAGCCGTGACCGGTGATGCTCGCGCCGGTCTCCATGTGGTCAAAACCGTCCGCGGCTGCCAGGTTTTCGATGTGGGTCATCAGCTGCCGGCCGACGCCCTGACCGTGCGCCCGCGGGTGGACGAACATGGTGAAGACCTTGTTGCCGTCCCGCGAGACCGTGCCGACGAGACCGGCGCCAGCGCCGAGAAGACCGTCGCCGGAAGACGGGGCGGCCGGGGCGGAGGGGGTGGGAGTGGCCTGCTGGGCGACGAAGATCTGGCGTTGCTGGGACAGCTCCAGCATCCGGAGTGGGTTGAAGTGGGCGCACATCCGGTCGATCAGCTCGGCCGGGTAGTCGCGGCTGTTGACCTCGCGGAGGCACCGGGTGATCAGCTCGGCCACCGCCACGGCGTCGTCGGGGCGGAACAATCGGATCGTCGTCACCGATCCATTCTGGACTCGATGCTCAGGAAAATGCGCCCGGCGAAACAGGCGGGAATGGTAGACCCATGAGTCATGGCCCTCATCACCGTGCGGCAGTTGACCAAGGAGTATGTGCGGACCAAAGCGGTGCAGGGCCGCTTCGGCACCCTGCGGACGCTGTTCACCAGGGAGAAGGAGCGCACCCTCGCCGTCGACCACATCGACTTCAGCATCGACGAGGGCGAGGTCGTGGGGTATCTCGGGCCGAACGGCGCCGGCAAGTCGACCACCATCAAGCTGCTCACCGGGGTGCTCTGGCCGACCAGCGGCACGGTCGAGGTGGCCGGGCCGGGCGGGCCGGTGGTGCCGTGGCGGGACCGGCAGAACCTGGCCCGGCGGATCGGGGTGGTGTTCGGCCAGCGCAGCCAGCTCTGGTGGGACCTGCCGCTGATCGAGTCGTTCACGCTGGTCGCCGCGCTCTACGACGTGCCGGCGCCCCGCTACACCAGCAACCTGGCCCGGCTGCGCAAACTCCTGGAGCTCGACCCGTTCCTGCACACCCCGGTCCGGCAGCTCAGCCTCGGCCAGCGGATGCGCGGTGACCTGGCCGCCGCGCTGCTCTACGACCCGCCGCTGCTCTACCTCGACGAGCCCACCGTCGGGCTGGACGTGCTCGCCAAGGAGACCGTCCGGGGCTTCGTCGACGAGTCCAACCGCAGCGGCCGGACCACGGTGCTGCTGACCACCCACGACCTGGCCGACGTGGAACGGCTGTGCCGGCGGATCCTGCTGATCGATCACGGACGGGTGCTCTACGACGGGGCGGTGGACGGGCTGGTCGCGCGCTTCGCCCCGTACCAGGAGGTCCTGGTTCGTCTGGACGGCGATCAGCCGGATGGGGACCGCCTGGACCTGGGCGGGTTTGTCGGCGAACGCGAGCACGACGGCCGATGGCGGTTCCGGGTGGGCCGGGACGAGCCGGTGCACCGGCTGCTCGCGGCGGCCGGCGACGGGTGGCAGATCCGGGAGCTGTCGGTGGTCGAGTCCAACCTGGAGAGTGTGGTCAAGGAGCTCTACCGGGAACGGCGGGACGGGTGAGGCGCGCGCTGCGGGGCTATCGGGCGTATGTCCGGGCCGCCGTCGCGATCCGCCTGCAGTACCGGATCACGATCTTCGCGTCGGCGGCGGTGACCCTGCTCTGGATCCTGCTGGTGACCCGGGTGTGGTCGGCCGCCTACCAGGGCCGGGACACCGTCGCGGGGCTCAGCCGGGAGAGCACGGTGGTCTATCTGACCCTGGCCAGCCTGCAGGCCATCGTGATCAACTCGCCACTGATGTGGATCATGGCGGCTCGGGTCCGCAGCGGGGAGGTGGTCTTCGACATCAGCCGGCCGCTCGGATATCCGGGGCAGATGCTGGCGTTGCAGGCCGGGACGTCGGTCACCCAGATCGCGGTGACGCTGCTGGTCGTCCCGCTCGCCGGGCTGATCGGCGGGCTGTCCGGGCCGGCCGGGCTCGCCGCCGGGCTGCTCTACCCGGTGGCGCTGCTGCTCGGCTGGATGCTGAACGGGCTGCTGTCGCTGCTGATCGGGCTGACCGCGTTCTGGACGGTGGAGAACACCGGGATCGCCGTGCTGTACCGCTTCGTCGCGGCGTTCCTGGCCGGTGCGAGCGTGCCGCTGGTGTTCTTCCCGGCGCCGCTGCGGGCGGTGGCCGACGCGCTGCCGTTCCGCTACATCGTGTACCAGCCGGCGGCGATCTACATCGGTCAGGTCGACGGGGCGGCGGCGCGCGACGGGTTCGTGCTCGCGGCCGGCTGGATCGTGGCGCTGAGTGGGCTGACCGCGCTGGTGTGGCGCCAGGCGTACCGGCGGACGGTGGTGCACGGTGGGTGAGCCCGCGGTGAAAGGTGGCGGCGCGGCACACCGACTGCGCCGAGAGCTCCGGCTCTACCTGATCCTGCGCGGGGCCGCGCTGCGCGCCGCGACCCAGTACCGCGGCAACGTGCTGACCACGATGCTGGCCGGCGCCGCGTACCAGGGAAGTGGTTTTGCGTTCGTCTGGGTGCTGCTGCACACGTTCGGCACGGTCGCCGGCTGGTCCCTCGGGCAGATCGCTTTCCTGTACGGCATGCGCCTGCTGTCGCACGCCCTGTGGCTGGTCACCATGGACGGCGTCGGGTTCTCCGACGTCGCGATCCGCGAGGGCCAGCTCGACCGGATGCTGCTGCGCCCGGCCAACCCGCTCGTGCAGCTGGCCACGAACACCCGGTCGCTGATGCCGTTCGGCGACCTGTCGATGGCGATCCTGGTCTTCGGCATCGCGCTGACCGTCGCCGACGTCGACTGGTCACCCGCCTCGGTGCTGTTCCTGGTGCTCGCGGTGATCGGCGGCGCGCTGGTGGAGGCGTCCGTGGTGGTGATGATCGCCGGGCTGTCGGTGCGGATCCTGGACACCTGGGCGTTCCGGCTGATGATGCTGGACGCGTTCGACACGCTGGGGTCCTACCCGCTGAGCATCTTCGGCAGCGGCGTGCAGCGGACGTTGACCTACGTCCTGCCGGTCGCGTTCGTGGCCTTCCTCCCGGCCAGTGTGGTGCTGGGCAGAACCGGTCAGCTGGCCGTCCCGGCGTGGCTGGGCTACCTGACGCCGGTGGTGGGCGCGGCACTGTTCACGCTGGCATACCTGTTCTGGAAACGGCAGCTGCGCGGCTACCAGGGTGTGGGTCACTGACCGAGGATGCGGCTCAGCAGCACCGGGCCGGCCGGGGCCGTGAGGGACAGGACCACCCGGACCGGGCCCGGGCCCTGCTCCACCGTCCGGCCGTCCGGGGCGACCGTGATCGACAGGGTCGGCGCGTCCGCCGGGGTCACGTCGCCGAGCATGACGGCGGCGGCGAGGGGGTCGTGCAGCGGGATCTCGCGGACGCCGAGGCGGCGCTCGTAGCTGGTGTAGTAGATCGGGAGCATGTCGGCCAGGGCCACCTGCAGCGGTGAGCCGCCGGCTCGCAGCGCGTCACCGTCGGCGGCGGTCCAGCGGTGCGCCATCGTGACGTCCAGCGGGACCAGGGTCACCGGCCAGGGGGCGGCCAGCACCACGGCCGCGGCGGCCGGGTCGTGGACGATGTTGGCCTCGGCGTGCGGGGTGCGGTTGCCGGGGACCCGCACGGCGCCGCCCATCACGGTGACCGAGGCGAGCAGTTCGGGCAGGCGCGGCTCCACGTGCAGGGCGGCGGCCAGGTTGCCGCAGGGGCCGGTGGCCAGCACGTGGAGGTCGCCCGGGTGCTGCCGGGCGAGGGCGACGAGCAGCTCCACGGCCGTACGATGATCGGGTTTGCCCCCGGAGGGGAGGCGGACCTCGCCGACGCCGTTGCCACCGTGCACCGAGGCCACCGCGTGCGGATGTTCGCCGGCGCCGATCGCGACCGGAACGTCCTCGCGGCCCGCCAGTGCCAGCAACCCGAGGGTGTTCGCCGCCGCCTGCGGCGCGGTGGTGTTGCCGTTGACCGTGCCGATGCCGGCGAGCGTGACCGCCGGGTGGGCCAGCAGGTAGGCGATGGCGACCGCGTCGTCGATGCCGGTGTCGCAGTCGAGATAGGTGAGCATGTCTCAGTTCTACAGATGTTGCACGCCGTCCGGGAGCGCCCCGAACGATGGAAGCCGCAGGTCAGCGTGAACCGGTTAAGGCGTCGCCGGAAACATGCCGGACATCAGTGATTGACAGACATGGATGACAGGCTTAACTTCGGCAGCCAGGAAAGCGCTTACCCGCAGGAAGAACCCGTCCCCCAACGGAGGAATCCCCCATGTCACCGTCACGTCGTACCGTCCTCGCCGCCACCGCCGCCGGAGTCCTGGCGGTCGGCGGCACCCTCGTCGCCACCCAGACCGGCGCGGTCGCCGCCGAGTCCAGCCCGGTCGGTTTCGCCAGCCTCAACGGCGGAACCAGCGGCGGCTCGTCCAGCACCGTGGTCACCGTGACCACGGCGTCCGCCCTCAAGTCGGCGCTCAGCTCGAGCACGTCGCAGACCGTCCGGGTCTCCGGCCTGATCACCATCTCCGGCATGTACAGCGTCGCGTCCAACAAGACAGTCATCGGCGTCGGATCCTCGTCCGGCGTCACCGGCGGCGGCTTCAACCTCTCCGGCGTGAAGAACATCATCATCCGGAACCTGGTGTTCAAGAACGCCTCCGACGACTCGATCAACGTGCAGTCCAGCACCACGAACGTGTGGATCGACCACAACGACCTGTCCAACGGGTACGACGGCCTGATCGACATCAAGCGTGGCTCGGACTTCATCACGGTGTCCTGGAACCACCTGCACGACCACGACAAGTCGATGCTGCTCGGCCACAGCGACGACAACTCGGCCGAGGACCTCGGGCACCTGCGCGTCACGTACGTGCACAACTGGTTCGACGGCACCAACCAGCGGCACCCGCGGGTCCGGTTCGCCAACCCGGTGCACGTGCTGAACAACTACTACAGCAACGTCGGCTCGTACGGCGTCGCGTCCACCGAGAACGCCGGCGTCTTCGTCGAACGCAACTACTTCGAGAACGTCGCGAACCCCACGATCACCCAGACCGGTGACTCGGATTCCGGGAACCTCAAGGTGCTGAACAACTACAAGGTCAACTCGGGCACCGAGGTGGTACGCAACGGCGCCAGCGTCGCGGCGATCCCGTACTCGTACACCCCCGAGGCCAACAGCACGGTCAAGGCCACCGTCACGGCCGGCGCCGGCACCGGCAAGATCTGACGTTCCCCGCTCCTGACGGCGCCCGCCCCAATCCCCAGGCGGGCGCCGTCCCCGTTTCCATCGGGAGGCACCCGTGAAAGCCATCGTTGTCTCGCTGGCCGCCGCTCTGCTGGTCGGTCTGACGACCACCGCCGCGCACGCCGCCACCAACGTCACCGTCGCCGCCGACGGCTCCGGCAACTACACCACCATCCAGGCCGCGATCGCCGCCTCGTCGACCGGCGGCGTGATCACCATCAAGGCCGGCACCTACCAGGGCCAGGTCCAGATCCCGGCGAGCAAGTCCGGCCTCACCCTGCAAGGCGCGACCGGCACCTCGTCCGACGTGGTCATCACCGGCAACAAGCCGCAGTCGACCGCCGGCACGGTCGGCAGCGCCACCGTCTACAACCAGGCCGCGAACAGCACGATCAAGGGCCTGACCATGCAGAACACGTATGGCGCGGGCAGCCAGGCACTCGCCGTCTACGCGGCCGGCGACCGTCAGGTGTACCGCAACGTGCGGATGTTGGGCTACCAGGACACGTTCCTGTCCTGGGGCGGCACCGGCAGCTCGCAGATCCGGCAGTATGTCTACAAGTCCTATATATCCGGCGCCGTCGACTTCATCTACGGCAACGGCGCGGTCGTCATCGACAGCACCACGATCGAATCGCTCAACATCGGCAGCAGCTCGAACAACGGCTACATCACCGCCGCCGCGACCGACGACAGCAACCCCTACGGCTTCCTGATCACCAGGTCCACGCTGAAGAGCTCGGCCGCCGCGCAGACCGTGGCACTCGGCCGCTGCTGGCACGCCGGCGGCGCGGCCGACGCGATCGGCCAGGTCCTGGTCCGCGAATCGACCCTCGGCAGCCACATCCGGCAGGCCGGCGCGTGGCAGGACATGAGCGGTTTCTCCTGGAAGACGTGCCGCTTCACCGAATACGCGAACACCGGCGCGGGCGCGACCGGCGGCACCAGCGACCGGCCGCAGATGAGCGCGTCAACCGCCGCGAACTACACGTCACAGAAATATCTGGCGGGCGCGGATGGCTGGAACCCGGTCCAATAGCGATATTTCGGTCGCTGTCCGCTTGTCGCTCCCGGTTACCTCGAAGATCAAATTCATGATGTCCCATGTGGTTGCCGGGTACAGATCGCCGCTCCCGCGGGGGCCGGGCACGGCGATCTGGCCGCTGGCGCGTCCACACCGATCGCCGCACCCTTCATTGCCCGTGGGTGGTCCCACTTCCCCCAAACCCCCGCTGCGTGGGGACTTTGGGCGCGATCCGCGCCGAAAGTCCCCACACTCGCCGCCGTCAGCCGCTGCGTGGGGAGTTGGGGTGCGCTCCGCGCCGAAAGTCCCCACACTCGCCGTTGTCAGCTGTTGCGTGGGGAGTTGGGGTGCGCTGCGCGCCGAAAGTCCCCACGGTCGCGGTTGTCGGCTGTTAAGGGGTGAAGGCGGGGCCGGTCGAGAGGTGGGTGGGGGGTTGGCCGAGGCAGTGCAGCAGCCAGGTCTTGCCGGACGGGATCGGCCAGGCGTCCCGCAGCCAGCCCGTGGCGATCTTGCCGCCGCGCCGGTGGTCGGCGAGCGCGGCGGCCGTGCACACCTTCGCGAACTCGGGGCGGTCGAGCAGCGTCTGGTCCCCGCCGATCAGCGGCTTCCCGTCCGGCAGCGGCACCGCGAGGTAGGTCTCCCAGAAGTGCTCGGTGCCGCAGTCCGCCGAGGACGGGGTCACCAGCTCCGCACCGTTCTGGGTCAGTCCGTTCCAGCACATCGGCTCGGTGGGACAGAACGCGTCACCGCAACCGGCGAACCCGGCCGGCGACGCGGCGGGACCGGCCGGAGCGCTCGTGGCGCCGGCGGTCCCGGGATCGGCTGCGGCGCTGCCACTGCCGTCGTCGCGGGTCTTGAGCACCACGCCGGCGACGCCACCCGCGATCACCAGGGCGGCAAGCGCCGCGGTCACCAGCTTCCCGGTCCGGCCACCCGGCGTCTGCGCCCGCGCCCGCGACACGTCACCACCGGACTGCGACGCGTCACCACCGGACCGCGGCACATCGCCGCCGGACCGCGGCGCATCACCCCCGGCCGGGGGCACGTCCACCCCGGACCGCTGCGGTGCCGGTGGGTCGAACGCGGTGCGGGCGGCGTCGGCCAGGGCGGCCGCGGACTGCCAGCGCTGTGACGGGTCGACCGCGAGCGCCCGTTCCACGATCGCCAGCACCGGCATCGGCACGTTCACCCCGATGGTCTTCGGGGACTGCTGGATCCGCTGCAGCGCCACCGCATACGGGTTGTCGCCGACGAACGGCCGCTCCCCCGCGAGGCACTCGTAGGCGACGAGACCCAGCGAGTACACGTCGCTGCGCCGGTCGGCCTGCTGGCCGAGCACCTGCTCCGGCGACAGGTAGCTGGGCGTGCCCAGGATCGCCCCGGTCGCGGTGATCCGGCTGGCGTCCTCGTGCCGGGCGATCCCGAAGTCGGTGATCACCACGCGGCCGTCGCGGCGCAGCAGCATGTTGGCCGGCTTGATGTCGCGGTGCAGGATCCCCTGGTCGTGAACCGCCTGCAGCCCCTCGGCAGCCTGGGTGATCAGGCGCATCGTCTCGTCCGGGGCGAGCCGGCCACGGCCGAGCCGCTGCGCCAGGGTCTCGCCGTCGACGAACTCCATCACCAGGTAGGTGATGCCGTCGCCGGCCCGGCCGACGTCGTGGATGGAGGCGACCGCGGGGTGGTTGACCCGCGCCATCACCGTCGCTTCCTGGGTGAACCGCCGTACAAAATCGGGGTCTGCGGATGCCGAGGGGAGCATGGTCTTGACCGCGACGGTCCGCCCCAGGAATTCGTCGAGGGCGCGCCACACCTCGCCCATCCCGCCGGCGCCGAGCCGGTCCTCGAGCAGGTAGCGATCACCCAGGCGCATGCCCGCGCGCAAGACCGAATCTGATTGCACGCGGGCAGTCTAGGGCGTCGCCGGCAGTGGCCCTACGGTGCGAAGACCGCACCGGTCGAGGTGCCGGCCTTGGGCTGGGCGATGCAGTGCAGCAGCCAGGTGTTGCCGGTGCCCTCGACCGGCCACGCGGCGCGGATCCAGTGCACGGTGGCGGCCGGCTTCTTGCTCTGCGCCTTGAGCGCCGCGGCCGAGCAGGCCTTGGCCGCCGCGGCCTCCTTGATCAGCGGCTTGGCCTTGGTCAGCACCGGCGGGCCGTCCGGCAGCGGGATCGCCAGGAACGTCTCCCAGACGTGGCTGCCCGGGCAGTACGCGGACACCGGCGGCATCGCCTGGGTGCCGGTCTGCACCAGCGCGTTCCAGCACATCGGCTCGGTCGGGCAGAACGCGTCGCCACACGCGCTGAACCCGGCCGGCACGCCGCTGCCCGCGCTCGCGGTGGGCTTGGCCGCGGATGCCGCGTCGGTGTCCCCGCCGCCGCGGACCGCGATGCCGGCGATGATGCCGCCGACCACCAGGACCGCGACAACGGCCGCGATCAGGTTCCGGCGCCAGGACTTGGCGCCCGTGCCGACCTCCGGCTCCGGCTCGGTCGCGACCTGGCGTGCGACGTCCGCCAGCACCAGCGCGGACGGCCAGCGCTGCTCCGGGTCGTCGGCGAGCGCCCGGTGCACCAGGGCGAGCACCGGGGCCGGCACGTCCGCCTGGTCGCCGCCCAGGCTCTCCTGGGCGACCTTGCCGAGCGCGTAGACGTCGCTGCGCCGGTCACCGGGGCGGCCCTGTGCCTGCTCCGGGCTCGTGGCGCCCGGCCGGGCCAGCGCGAAGCCGGTGATCGTCACGCCGCCGTCGCTGCCCAGCCGTACGTCGGCGGTGGTCAGGTCGCCGTGCAGAACGTCCTGGTCGTGCGCGGCCTGCACGCCCTCGGACGCCGCGGCGAGGATCCGCATCGCCTCGTCCGGGGCGAGCCGGCCGGTCCGGGCCAGCCGCTGGGCCAGCGACTCACCGTCGGTGAACGCCGTGACCAGGTAGGAGAAGCCTCCGGCGAGGCCGGCGTCGAGGACCTTGACGACCGCGGGATGGTCGATCCGGGCCAGCGCGCTCGCCGCGGCGGTGAACCGGTCCGGGTCACCGGCCGGGCTGATCTCGACCGCGACGGTCCGCGATTGCGACTCGTCGACAGCACGCCACTCTTCGCTGGTCGCTCCGGCGCTGATCCGGTCTTCCAAGCGGTATCGGTTACCCAGGCGAACCCCGGGTTGCAGGCCCATGTCAGATTGCACGGGCGCATCGTAGATCTTTTTCGTTTTGAAAATGTAAATCTGTCAACTGAATTTTTTCAGCGCTCGCGCCAGCCGCCGGACCGCGTCGTCCATCCTGTCCGGTGGGGCCGCGGCCCAGGTCAGTCGCAGGTGCGCAGCGGGCGGTTCAGCGGCGTGCCAGGGCCGGCCCGGGAAGACGATCACGCCCTCGGCGGCGGCCGCCGCGGCCACCGCGGTGTCGTCGGCGCCGTCCGGGAGCCGCACCCACAGGTGGAAGCCGCCGCGCGGGACCACCGCCGGGACCAGCTCGGGCAGGTGCCGGTGCAGGGCGGCGAGCAGCGCCTCGCGGCGGTCGCGCAACTCCCGCCGCAGCGTGCGCAGGTGACGAGGCCAGGCCGGGCCGGTGACGAACTCCAGCGCGGCCTGCTGCAACGGCCCGGCCACGAAGAAGTCGTCGAGCAACCGGGCCGACCGCAGCCGGGCGCCAGCCGGTCCGCGGGCGCCGATCGCGGCGATGCGCAGGCCCGGCGCCGCGGACTTGGTCAGCGAGCGCAGGTAGACGACGTGCCCGTCCGGGTCCGACGCGGCCAGCGGCGGCGGGGCGTCACCGTCGATGACCAGGTCGCGGGCGTAGTCGTCCTCGATCAGGAACGCGCCGTTGGCGCGGACGGTGGCCATCACGGCGTCCCGCCGGTGCGCCGCCAGGGTCGAGCCGGTCGGGTTGGCGTAGAGCGGCTGGCAGTAGAACAGTCGCGCGCCGGTGCGGGCGAACGCCGCCGCGAGCTGGTCCGGCAACACGCCGTCGTGGTCGGCCGGGACCGGGACCACCCGCAGGCCACTGGCCCGGGCGGTGGCCAGCGCACCGAGATAGGTCGGCGACTCGACCAGCAGCGTGTCACCGGGTGCCGCGAGCGAGCGCAGCGCCGTCGACAGCGCGGACTGCCCGCCCGGGCAGATCACCAGGTCACCGGCGCGCAGCCCGGTGCCGGTCTCCCGGGCGAACCAGTCGCGCAGATCCTCCCGGCCCTCGGCGGGGCCGCGCTGCCAGGCGGCCGGCTGCCGGGCGATCCGGGACAGCGTGGTGCCGAGCGCCGCGGCCGGCTGCAGATCGGCGTCGAGGTACCCGCCGGAGAGCGGGATGGCGCCCTGCGGCGGTAACGCCAGTAACGCCTGCATCTCGCTCTCCCCGGGAACGCCCGGCCCGAGCGCGACGGTCTGCCAGGACAGGTCCGGCGCGCGCGGCGGCTCCGGGCGGGCCGCCACGAACGTGCCGCGGCCCGGACGCGCCTCGACCAGGCCCTGCGCGACCAGGTGCCGGATCGCCTCGCTGACCGTGACCGGGGAGGCCTGGTGCGCGACGGTCAGCTCGCGCACCGACGGCAACCGCGACCCGGGCGCCGCATCCCGGACCCGGGCGCGAAGATCTTGGATAACACGGGTCGCTGCGTTACCGTCATTCATGAGAAGCAAGAGTAGCGCTACTGACGGCAGCACGGTAACAGCGGGACTTGCCCTCGGCGCCTTGGGTGTGCTCGCGTTCAGCATGTCGCTGCCGGCCACCCGGGTCGCGGTGCACGATCTCGACCCGTGGTTCGTGGCGTTCGGGCGCGCGGTCGGCGCGGCCCTGCTGGCCCTGGCCTACCTGCGCTGGACCCGGTCGCCGCGGCCCACCCCGGCGCAGTGGCGGCGGCTGCCGGTGGTCGCGCTCGGCGTGGTCGTCGGCTTCCCGCTCTTCACGTCCCTCGCGCTGACCAGCCAGACCTCGGCGCACAGCGCCGTGGTGATCACGGTGCTGCCGGCGATGACCGCGGTGTTCGCCGCGCTGCGCGCCGGTGAGCGGCCGCCGCCGGCGTTCTGGCTGGCCAGTGGCGGCGGGCTGGTCGCCGTCCTGGTCTTCCTGGTCGCCACCGGCGCCGTGCACGGCTCGCTGACCGTGGCCGACCTCTACCTGCTGGCCGCCGTGGTGCTGTGCGGGCTGGGGTACGCCGAGGGCGGGGTGCTCGCCCGGGAACTCGGCGGGGCCCGGACGATCTGCTGGGCGTTACTGCTCGCGCTGCCGGTCACCCTGCCGATCGCACTGGTCGCCTCGGTCCAGCACCCGCCGCACACCGGCGCGGGCGGGTGGGCGGCGTTCGGCTACCTCACCGCGGTGTCGATGTTCCTCGGCTTCTTCGCCTGGTACGCCGGGCTGGCCCGGGGCGGGATCGCCAAGGTCGGGCAGATCCAGCTCGCCCAGCCGGTGCTGACCCTGCTCTGGTCAGCCCTGCTGCTGGGCGAGCCGGTGACGGCCGCGTCGATCGGGGCGGCCGCCGTGGTGCTCGGGTGCGTGGTGCTCACCCAGCGCACCCGGGCCGCCGGTCAGGGGCGCCGGGTGAGCTTCCACCAGAGCGAGGGCTCGCTGGTGGCGGCGTCGGCGAGCAGCGGTACGCGTACCCCGGAAGCTTGAACCTCGCCCACCTGCTGCCCGGCGCTGACCTGGGCGCCGGGCTTCGTGGTGGTGGTCTTGACCTTGACCGCGAGGCCCGGCCAGCCGACCACCTTCAACGCCGTCTTCGGGGTGACCGTCGACGACGAGCCCCACGCGGTCTGCACCGTGCCGACCGGTTTCGCCGGCAGCACCGAGTATTCCTTCACGGTCTTCTCGACCGCCGCGAGCAGCTTGCGGACCACCTTGTTGACCGCGACCAGCTGCTCCGGCGTGTTCGCGCCCGGCTGGTTGAAGACCGCGCCGACGATCACCAGGTTCTTCGCGCCGACCTTGAGCCGGGCCGCGAAGACCAGGTTGCCGCCGGCCTGGTCGGTGGAGCCGGTCTTGATCCCGAAGACCCCGTCCACGCCGAGCAGGTCGTTGTAGTTGCGGATCTTCCCGGCCACCGGGATCTGCGCGTCGCGCAGCTCCACGATCTCGGCGAACACGTCGAACTTCAGCGCCGCCCGGGCCAGTTTCACCTGGTCCGGCGCGGTGCTGATGGTGGTCGGCAGGAAACCGCTGGGGTCGGTGTACTCGGAATCGGTCATGCCCAGCTCGTCCGCGGCGGCGTTCATCTTCTCCAGGAAGCCCGCCTCGGTGCCGCCGTCCCAGACCGCGAGCTGGTGCGCGATGTTGTTCGCGGACGGCAGCATCAGCGCCTCGAGGGCGTCGCGCTCGGTGAGCTTCTCCCCCACCTGCACCGGGACCAGGGACTGGCCGGTCAGCGTGCGCCGGTCGTGATCCGCGACGTCGGCGGCCGTGACGGTGAGCTCGGGGCCCTCCTCGTCGCCGTCGAGGGGGTGGTTCTTGAGGATGACGTAAGCGGTCATCACCTTGGCGACACTGCCGATCGGCTCGGCCGTCTCACCGCCGGAACCGCCGATCCGGCCCAACCCCTCGATCATCAACTCCGCGGAACCCTCGCTGGGCCACGGCATCGTGGGCGCGGCGCCGGGGATCTTGAGGGTGGTGGCGATCTCGGTGGCCAGGGTGGCGGGCGGCAGCTCGCGTTTGAGCTGCACCGCGGTCCCGGCGCCGAACAGCCCGACCAGGAGGAACACGACGACCAGGAGGGCGATGAGACCGCGGCGCCTGGGCTTTTTCGGTACGGAGCTCTGGTAGGTCTGCGGCCCGGCGGTCGGTGTGGCGCTCTGGTAGGTCGAGCCGCCGCTCGTCGGGGCGCTGCTCACGGGCACCGAGGCGCGGCCCGGCGCCGGGGGTTGCTGCGGCGCGGGCGGCTGGTGCGGGAAGGATGGCTGATTCGTCACGGGCGGGCGGAAGGGTGGTGCGAGAGGCGCTGCGGCGGCCGCGCGCTGGGGAGCATCGTATGGCGAGGCCGGCGGGGCGGGAGCCGGAACGGACGCCCTGCCGGGGGCGCTGCCCGGGAACGCCGCGGGCGGGCGCGGAGCGGCCTGCGGCTGCTGGGGCGCGGGTGGCGGGAAGGACGCGGGTGGCTGCTGGGGCGCAGGCCGCTGGGGTGGCGCGGGCGGCGCCTGCTGACCCGACGGACGCTGCGGCAGCGCGAGCGGCGCCGCTGGCGTCGGCGGATACTGCGACGACGCAGGCGACGCCTGCTGGGCCGACTGGCGCTGCGGCGACGCCTGCTGAGACGACGGATGATGCGGCGGCGCGGGCGGTGCTTGCTGGGGTGACGGGCGCTGCGGCGGCGGCGCCTGGGCCAGCGAGGTGGGGCGTTGCGGTGGTGGCGCCTGCTCCAGTGATGCGGGGCGCTGGGATGGCGCGGAGACCGCGGCGCGGCCCGGCGCCGACGGCTGGCTCGGCGTGATCGAGCGGGTCGCCGCCTCCGCCGGATTCGGCGTGATCGACCGGGTCGGTGCGTCAGCCGGGTTCGGTGCGGCCTGCGCCGTCGGTGCGGACTGCGGCGTCGGCGCGGCCGGTGGGGCGGGCGCGGAAACTGCGGCGCGGCCCGGTGCGGGTGGCGACGACGGTGCGGGGACCGCCGCGCGGCCCGGTGGTGCGGCCGGCTGAGCTGCGTCGACAGGAGTTGCGCTGTCCGGTGGGCGCGGGGCCGGGACCCGCGCCGAGCCGGCTGCCGGGCGGCCGCCGCCCTCCGGCGGTGCCGGCGCCTCCTGGCCGGAACCGTCGTTCGGCTCTGCCCCCTGCGTCATCAGCCTGCTCCCTCCACGGCCCCGGACCCCCCGAATGCCGGACCCAGTATCCCCGGGCCCCTCAAATCAACCATCACCAATTCCCTGAACAGGGGGAAAGGGGATCCCGCTATCCATCAGCGGGCACCGGACCACCATCCGCCAATCCCCCGACGGCCTACACCTCGCGGGCACCGGGTGAGCGCGGCTGGTCGTCAGGGGTGCCTCAACCGGGTTGAGGCACCCCTGACCACCAGCCGGGATCATGGGACGGCCAAGTCAGCCGGAACGGCGCGGGTTCCCGGCCGGTTCACCGATGCGCACGGCGCAGTGATCCAGAAGCGTCGCGAGCAGCGGCGGACCGCCCCGTTCGATCACGTTCGGGCACGGTGGCGCAACGCACGGACGAGGATTCACGTCGTGGATGTGGCCGCACCGTAAACTCTGCGGCGCGCGACCACTTAACCTACAAAACCGGTGGGTTTTGTGGTTTGCTTGCCGGAGCACCGACCTGCGGGAGAGTAAAATGTCGAGCCTCGTCGAAGTGGCGGTGACCGCCAGTCGGGACGCCGTCACCAGCCGCACCATCGCGATCGTCGGCGGGGGCGCCAGCGGAGCGCTGCTGGCCCACTTGCTGATCCGCCACATGGACCGGCACGTCGTCCTGATCGCGCCGGATCCATCACCCGGGCGCGGTGTCGCCTACGGCGCGGCCGAGCCGTGGCACATCCTGAACGCCCGGGCCGGCTCGATGAGCATCTGCCCGGACGACCCGATGCACCTGGTCCGCTGGTGCCGCGATCGCGGCGACGCCGTCGAGGGCACCGACTTCCTGCCCCGCAGCCTCTACGGTGACTACCTCGCCGACCAGTTCGCCGAGACCCTCGAGGAGTCCGGCGGCCGGCTGTGGCACCACGTCGCGACCGCCACCGCGCTGCGCCGCGACGCCGACGGGTACGTGGTCTACACCGACGCCGGCCCGGTCCGCGCCGAGCAGGTCATCCTCGCCGTCGGCAACCCGCGCCAGCAGCGGCTCCCCGGTATCAGCGACGCCGCCTACGCCAGCCCGCACCTGGTCACCGACCCGTGGTCGGCCTACCCGAAGCCGGCCGCCGACGAGCCGGTCCTGCTGCTCGGCACCGGGCTGACCGCCGTCGACGTGGCGCTGAGCCTGACCGAGGCCGGTCACCGCGGGCCGATCGAGGCGATCTCCCGCCGTGGCCTGCACCCGCTGGCGCACCCCCAGCTGCCCCCGTCGTCCGCCCACCCCGACCTGCTGCTGGACGGCGCGCTCACGCTGCGCCAGCTGCTGAGCCGGGTCCGGCTGGCGATCGCCGGCGGCGCCGACTGGGTCGCGGTGGTGGACACCCTGCGGCACCGGGCCGACCGGCTCTGGGCCGAGTTCAGCGACGGTGACCGGGAGCGGTTCCTGCGGCACGTGGTCCGGTTCTGGGACGTGCACCGGCACCGGATGGCCCCGCCGGTCGCGGCGCGCATCGCGGAGCTGCAGGAGCAGGGCACGCTGCGGTTCTCGGCCGGTCGGCTGCGGTCGGTCGAGCCGGACCCGCGCGGCGGGCTGCTCGTCGAGATCGAGGGTGCCGCGCCGCGCCGGTACGCCGCGGTCATCTCGTGTACCGGGCCGGGCGCGCTGCCCGGCTCCGCCGATCCGTTCCTGAACGGGCTGTTCCAGGACGGCACCGTCCGCCCCGGCCCGTACGGCCTCGGCGTCGACACCGACCCGGACGGCCGGGTCCAGCCCGGTCTGTGGCTGGTCGGCCCGCTGCGGCGTGGCCACACGTGGGAGACGACCGCCGTACCGGAGATCCGCGGGCAGGTGGACCGGCTGGTGGCCGCGCTCACCACCACGAACGTCGAGAGCCCGGTGCGATAGCCGGGGGCATCGACACCGGTGCGTACAGTGCGCGGGTGCCCACGCTCCCGCTCGCGCATCGATGGACGCTGGGCGTCTTCCTGCTCGTGGTGACGGCCACCTGGTGGCACCCTCCGCACCCGGCCGAACAGGCCATGCACCACTCGCTCACCGTCGTGGGGCTGGTGGCTCTGCTGCTGGTGCAGCGCCGGCAGCCCCTGCCGTACCCCTCATTTCTGTTGATTTTGATCTTTTTGCTGGTGCACTCGGTCGCGGCGCGGTGGATGTACTCGTTCGTGCCCTACGACGACTGGACCGAGCAGCTGTTCGGGGTGCGGCTCAACGAGGTGTTCGGCTGGCGGCGCAACAACTTCGACCGGCTGGTGCACCTGTCCTACGGGCTCTGTTTCGGCCCGGTGCTGTTCGCCCGGTTCCGCGGAGCGGGGCGTGGCGTCCGCTGGTCGGCGGTGGCGGCGGTGGAGGTGGTGCTGTCCACGAGCGCGCTCTACGAGCTGCTCGAATGGGCGATCGCGATGACGTTGTCGCCGGGGACGGCCGAGGCCTACAACGGCCAGCAGGGCGACGTGTGGGACGCGCAGAAGGACATGGCGATCGCCACGGCCGGGGCGCTGGTCGCGGTGGCGGTCGCCTCACTCCGGCTCCTGCGCCGGACTGTTCTTGTCGGACCCCCTTTGTAGGGTCCTGGTGTGACTGTCGAGGCTGCGCGGAGTGCGCTGATCGTGATTGACCTGATGCCCCGGATCGTGTCGCGCGATCTGGAGCCGCATCCCGGTGCGGCGGTGGTGGCACGGTCGGTGTCGCTGGCCACGGCGTTCCGGGCGGCCGGTGGCGTGGTGGTGCTGGTCCGGGTCGAGCGTCCGGGCGTGGCCGAGCAGCCACCGGGCAGCGGGTTCGTGCCGGAGATGACGCCGCAGGCCGGTGACATCGAGGTGGTGAAACAGACGGTCGGGGCGTTCTCCCGGACCGGGCTGGAGGCCGCCCTCCGCGAGCGCGGGGTGCAGACGGTGGTGATGGCCGGGATCGCGACCACGATGGGGGTGGAGTCGACGGCGCGGGCGGCGGCGGATCTCGGGTTCGAGGTGGTGTTCGTGTCCGACGCGATGAGCGGGATGACGGCGCAGGAGCATGAGCACGCGCTGACGGTGGTGCTTCCCCGCTTCGGCGAGGTGGTCACCACCGCAGAGATCCTGAAACGCCTGGAGTGACCGAGTCTGATCAGCTCACCCGGATCGCGGCGAAACTGGACGCGGCCTCGTTCGTTCCCGAGGCACCTTGGTTCACGATGAACCCGCCGCTCACTCCCGCCGAGGTCACGGCGTTCGAGGAGCGGCACAGGGAGCGGCTGCCACTGGGTGAGGACGAGCTGCTCGCGACGCTGGCCGGGGATCCGTCGCCGGAGCGGCGGGTGCGGGCCGGGCAGTCGCTGCTGATGGCGCCGGCGATGCGCGGCGCGGGGTAGGCGGCGCTGTCCCGGGCCGCTGCGGAAGATCAAGACCCTTGGGTACGGGTGGAGCTGCTCGCGGAACTGACCGCCAGGGACCGTGACCCGGGGGAACCCGAGGACGCCGTGGCCGCATATGCCCGGGACGTGGTGCGCGGCCCGAAAGTGATCCTTGGGCGCGGGCTCATCTGACGTGCTGCCTGCCGGATTGCGCCCCGGGGGCAGCTGACGATCCGTGGGCCGGAATGCCGCGGTGATTCCGCCGGACCCCATTTTTTGTCGGACCCCGGGTGGAGGATGGCGGGGTCGGTGAGGAAAGGGGTTCGTGGTGGTGCTGCGGGTGGATCTGACGTTCGACTGTGCGCGGGCGGAGGAGCTGGCGGGGTTCTGGAAGGTCGCGCTGGGTTATGTGGACGAGCCGCCACCGGCGCCGTTCACCACGCGGGCCGAGTGGGCGGCGTCGTTCGGGGAGCCGGCCGAGGACGAGGGCGGTGGCGCCTGGCTGCACGACCCGGACGGGGTCGGGCCGCGGCTGAGTTTCCTCGAGGTGCCCGAGCCGAAGGTGACGAAGAACCGGCTGCACCTCGACGTCCGGGTCGGCAAGCACGGCGAGCCGTGGCCGCGGATCCTGGCCAAGGCCGAGGAGTTGCGGGCGGCCGGCGGGCGGGTGCTGGCGACCTACGACGGGCATCACGTGACGATGGCCGACCCGGAGGGGAACGAGTTCTGTGTGGCCGCCTGAATGCGTTTTCCCTTTCCGAATGCCTGTCCGCAGAATTGTTGACAATCAACCTCGCCCATTCGAGGTTAAAGCCACAGGTCGTTCATAGCCTCCAATGTTTGTATTACCGGCGAGCGAGGACGAATCCGGCGGGATTCATTCGCGATCACGGCGGACCAGGAACGACGCCATCCTGGGGCCGCCGGAAACCGGCACAGCAAACCGGATCGGCGACACCCGTCGCCGGCCGACAGGAGGACCAGTGAAGCAACCGTCGTATCAGGGGCGCCCCCTTCCGAAACCCGATGAGGAGGTGTTCGACCAGGGCCTCGGCTTCGACCTCGGCACCCTCATGGGTCGCCGCCAGGTGTTGCGCGCGTTCGGCATCGGCGCGGCCACTCTCGGGCTCGCGGCGTGCAGCGACGGCAAGTCCGGCAGTGCCACGCCCACGGCCACCGCCAGTGCTTCGACGTCGTCCGGGGAGATCCCTGACGAGACCGCCGGGCCGTACCCGGGTGACGGGTCGAACGGGCCGGACGTCCTCGAGGAGACCGGGATCGTCCGCAGTGACATCCGGTCCAGCTTCGGCGACGCGACGACCACCGCCGAGGGGGTGCCGATGACCCTGGAGCTGACCATCAAGGACCTGGCGAAGAGCGGCGCCGCGTTCGCCGGGGTCGCCGTCTACGTGTGGCACTGCGACCGCGCCGGTGGGTATTCGATGTACTCCGACGGGCTGACCAAGGAGAACTACCTGCGCGGCGTGCAGATCGCCGACGCGGACGGCAAGGTGAAGTTCACCAGCATCTTCCCGGCTTGCTACACCGGCCGGTGGCCGCACATCCACTTCGAGGTGTTCCCCAGCCAGGCCGACATCACCGACTCCACGAAGGCGATCGCGACCTCCCAGGTGGCGCTGCCGAAGGACGTCTGCGACGTCGTCTACCAGGAGAAGGGGTACGAAGCCTCGGTCACCAACCTCGCCCAGGTGACCCTGCAGAACGACAACGTCTTCGGCGACGACGGCGGCGCCAGCCAGCTCGGCACCACGACCGGTGACGTGACCAGCGGATACGCGGTGTCGCTCGCGGTCGGCGTGGACACCGGCACCAAGCCTGCCGCCGGCGCGGCCCCGGCGGGCGGCGGCGGCCAGCCCGGCGGCACCCCGCCGAGCGGCGCTCCCGGCGGTGGCGGCCCGGGCGGCACTCCCCCGTCCGGCGCACCCGGTGGCGGCCCGGGCGGCACCCCGCCGTCGGGCGCACCGGCCGGCGCCGCGCCGAGCGCCGCGTCCTGACCCCGGCGCGGGCCTGACCCCGGCGCGGGCCTGATCACGGGTGGGGAGCGACCCGGCCCCTCGGCCGTTCCCCACCCGCCCGGCGTCGTCGGCGTCCTGGCGTGTGAAGTTCAGGTGCGCTCCGCACCCAAAGTCCCCACACACCCGGCTCCACGCACTCGGTGGCCGTCTGAGCGGTCCGGGCTGGCGCTCACGGCTGCCTCAACCCCGGCGAGGCGACCGCCGGCACCAGCCACAGCGTTTCGGCTGGTGCTGGCGGTCGTCTCGAGTGCTTTGAGGCAGCCGCCGGCACCAGCCGGGGGTGGGGACGCCTGCCGTTACCGGCCTTGCGACGGGCGGCGGCGGGTGGGGAGGCGGGTCAGGGTCAGCAGGGCGGCGCCGCCGATGATCAGGGACAGGCCGAGGAGCATCAGCACGGCCGACGCGCCGCCGGTCACCGGGACCGAGCCGCCGGGACCGGGGAGGGCCGGGTCTCCGGGGCGCTGCGGGACGGCCGGCTTGCCCGGTGGTTTGCGGGCCGGGACCGCGACCGTCGACGGCGCGTCCGCGGTCACGTCGGCGGCGGCCGGGTCGACCAGGTCCCCGGCGATGTGCGCCTCGAACGTGTGCTGACCTGCGGCGATCTGCCGGGTGGTGAGGTGGTAGGCGCTGGATCGGCAGGTCACCTTCGCGGTCGGGGCGATCCGGGTCGCGTCGCAGACCACCGCCGCGGGCAGGCCGGTGACCCGCAGGTTGATCAGGGTGACGTTGCCGGTGTTGGTGACCCGGATCGTGGAGACCACGGTGTCGTCCGGGCCGAGCCGTCCGTCACCGTCGGTGTCGGCCCAGACCGCGGTCTGTGCGCCGGTCACTTTCGGGTTCGGCGCCGCGAGCGGCACCGAGGTGCCGGCCGCGGTGGAGACGACCGTGCGGCCGGTGCCCGGCACGGTGCCTTTCGCGTACGCCTGGTCCGCGATCGGCACGTTCGCGTCCACATCGGCCTGCGTCACCCGGTAGGGGGTGCCGGCCGCGCACGTGGTCGACGCGCCCGGGGCCAGCCGGGTCCGCACGCAGCTCACCGCGACACCGCGCGCGTGATCGACGGTGATGTCGCCGACCGTCACGTTCCCGCGGTTGCGCACCGTGTACGCGTACCGGAGTAAATCGCCCACCGTCACCCCGACCGCAACCGCCGTAGCCCTGACCCGCGCGGCGGAGGCCGACGAGACCTGGGTGCTCATGGTGATCTCCAGGGCCGGATCGGCCGCCTCCACCGCCACGGTCCCGTGGAACGGCCCGAACGTGTGCACCCCGTCCGGCGCCCGCCCGGCCACCGTCACCGAGGTCGCGATCGGCTCACCCAGGTCCACGTCGTCCTGGGTGACCGTGTAACCGGAACTCCCCGCGCAGGTCATCGTCTCCCGCACGGCCAGGGTGCTCTTCGGGCACACCACACCCCCGGACGGCGTCACCTCGGTCATCGTCTGGTTCCCGTTGTTGACCAGCTCGTACGTCCAGCCGATCCGGTCACCCGCCACCGCGCCGGCCGCGTGCCCGCCCGGGTCGGCCGTCCCGATCACCCGGCCGTCGAGCGACGGCGCACCGACCACCACCGGCACCCAGGTCGGCACCGGCCCGAAGCTGCGGGTCGCCCCCACGCTCCCGGCCCGCCCGCTGACCGTCACGCTGCTCTCCAGCGGCCCGCCCAGGTCGATGTCCTGCTGGGTCACCCGGTACGCGCTGGTGCCACAGGTGATCGTCGCGGCCGGTCGGATACTGGCCACCGGGCAGGTCCCGGTACCGGTCCGGCTGTCGGTGACGGTCAGCCCGGACATGGTCAGGTTGCCGCTGTTCGTGATCTCGACGTCGAACGCGACCGTGTCGCCGGCTTCCACCGCCGCGCGGTGCCCGGCCGGCACCACCCTGGCCGGCCCGGCCGCGACGGTCAGCGTCCCGAGCCCGCCACCGACGGGTACGGTCACCGTGCTCGTGCCGTACGAAATCGTGCTGACCTGCCCCGGAGCGCGCCCGGACGCGCGAGCGGTGGCCGAGACCGGCGTGCCCGCGTCGAAGTCGTCCTGCGTGACGGCGTACGTCGGACCGCTCGCACAGCTCACCGACGCGGCGGGCGCGAGCGGGCCGGCCGGGCAGGACCCGCCCCCGGTCCTGGTGTCGGTGACCCCGACCGCCTGCATGGTCACGTTCCCGGCGTTCGTCACCTGGTACGTGTAGAAGATCCCGTCACCGGGCTGGACCCCACCGGCGTGCCCGGCCGGCACCACGTGGGCCGAACCGGTCACGGTGAGGTCCGGTACGGCGGCCACCACCGGCACCCCGGCCGACCCCACCACGCTGAACGGCTGGTGCCCGGGCGCGACGCTGAGCGCGTCCACGATCGCGTCGTTGTGCACCGGCCGCCCGGCGTCCACGTCGCCCTGAGTGACCAGGTGAGCGGTGGCCGCCGAGTGGCAGAACAGCGTGCCACCGGCCGCGATCACGGTCGGTGAGCAGGTGACCGTGGCGGCGAGCGAGTCGGTCACCGCGACCGAGGCGACACCGACGTTGCCGACGTTGCGGATCTCGTAGTGGTACCCGATGGTGTCACCCACCGCGACCGGCCCGGGTGTCGTGGTGGTGACGGTGACCTCCAGCGCGGGCACCCCCGCGGCGACCTGCACCCCGCCGCTGGGCACCACGAACGTCCCCGCCACGAGGCCGCCGTTGGGTGTCGCGGTGATGGTCGCGACGTCGGCGATCGGCGTGCCGGTGTCGATGTCGGCCTGCGTGACCAGGTATCCCGGCGCCGGCGAGTGCCCGCAGGTCATCGACATGTTGATCGCCAGGTCCGGCTGCGGGCAGGTGACCACGTTGCCCAGCGTGTCGGTGACCGTGACGCCGTCCATCTGCACGTTGCCGTTGTTGGTGATCGCGTAGCTGTAGGCGATCCGGTCACCGGCCGCGACCGCGTTCTGCCGGCTCGGGTTGCTGACCGTCGGGGTGATCACCGCGGTCAGCGAGGCCATCGGCAGGGCGAGCGACACACTCGTGCTGAGCTGGGCATACGTGGCGGGCAGCACGGTCGCGGTGTTCAGCGCCTGCGCGGTCACCGTGTCGGTGATCGGCATGGTGGCGACCACGTCGGCCGAGGTGACCGTGTGCGTGGCGGCGCCGGAGCAGGTCGTCGAGGCGTTCACCGCGAGCGTGGTGGCCAGGCAGGACGCCGTGCCGCTGCGGGTGCCGGTGAGCGTCATCGTGGTCATCGGCAGGTTGCCGGTGTTCGTCACCTGATAGCTGTACGTGATGACCGCGCCGACCGGGGCGGGCACCGGCGTCGACACCGTGCTCGTCGACTGGATGTCCAGCGCGGGCGCGGCCGCGACGGCGGTGACCGTGGCCGTGTCGGTGTTGTCGGCCGGATCCGGGTCGGTGCCGTCGGCCGCCACGACCCGGGTGCTGTTGTTCAGCGTGCCGGTGCCCAGCGCCGTGCCGACCAGGTTCAGCACCGCGTCCGCCGCCGGAGTCGGCGCCAGCCGCTGGAGGGTCCAGGCCCGGGTGTTCGGGTCGTAACCGCCGTCGGCGCTGGTGCCGGACGCGATGCTCAGGCCGGTGTCCGGGTCCTCGCGCAGCACCACACTCGTCGCGTCGGACGGCCCGAGGTTGCGCACGGTGACCCGGAACCGGACCTCCTCGGTCTGCACCATGCTGGCCGCGCTCGTCACGATCTTGGTGACCCGCAGGTCGGCGTGCTGCTCGACGGTGCTCGTGGTGGTCACGCTGTTGTTCGACGCGTCCGGGTCGACGGTGCTCGCCGACACGGTGGCGGTCCGGGCGAAGGTCGGTCCGGCGTACCCGGCCGGCAGCGGCACCGCGCCGAAACTGATCGTCCAGGTGCTCGACGTGGCCAGGGTCGGCCGGTTGCAGACGAAGCTGCCGCCGTCCGGGGTGATCGTGCCGGGGCTGCCGTTGCCCTGGAACGTGCAGACGGCACCGGTGGTGGTGACCACCGGGACCGTCGCACCGGCCAGCACCGCCTGGCGCAGCACCACACCCTCGGCGCGGGTCTGACCGTTGTTGACCACCGTGACCACGCCGGTGACGGTCTGCCCGGCGACCAGCGCGCTCGGGTCGGACGGGTTGGCCAGCGTCTGGGTGACGCCCAGGTCGGCGCGGAGCAGCACGGTGAAGCCGATGGTGTCGGTGTCGTTCGCCGGGTTGTTGTCGTAGGTCGGGGAGATCACCGTGGTGCTGGCGAACCCGGGCCCGGACGCGGCGGTCGCGGCGAGCGTGGCGGTGCCGGTCAGCACGATCGGATAGTTCGGTGGCAGGGCCGCGATCGTGCAGGCGTTCACCGTGCACTGCGGGCTGGAACGCACGATGGTCACGCCGGGCGGGACGACGGTGTTGAACGTGACGTTGCGGGCCAGGGCCGGACCGTTGTTGACCACGGTGAGCGTGTAGGTCACGGTGTCGCCGGCGTACGCGCTGAGCGCGCTGAGCGCGAGCTTCACGCTGACGTCGGCGGCCACCGTGCCGGTGGTCTGCACCGAGTAGTTGTTGTTCGCCGCGACCGGGTCGGGTGTGGTCGAGGTGACCGAGACCGCGTTGTTGACGTCGCCGGTGCCGCTCGGGTCGAGCCGCACGTCGATCTCGACGGTGACGGTGGCGCCGACGTTCAGGTCACCGATCTGGCACTCGACGATGCCGGTGCTGGTCGTCGCGCAGCTGCCGCCACCGCTGCTGAACCGGGCGGTCAGGTAGGTGGACGAGTTCGCGATCGCGTCGGAGAGGACCAGCGAGCGCGCCACCGACGGGCCGGTGTTGGTGATCGGGACGGTGTAGGTGACGGTCGCGCCGGCCACCCCGGCCGTGTTGGTCATGGTCACGCCGAGGTCGGCCAGGGTGGCCACCGCGCCGCTGACCGAGGCGGCGTTGTCCGCCTGGTTCACCTCGTACGTCGTGCTGGTCACCGCCGAGGTGAGGGTGGCCTGCGCGCCGGGGGTGGCCGCGGACAGCACGTCGCCGCTGACCACCATCACCGCTGTCGCGCCGGACGCCATCGACGGCAGGGTGCAGCGGGCGTTCAGGCCACCGGTCACCACGCAGGCGGCGCCGGTCAGGTTCGCGGTCACGTTCACGATGCCGGGCGGCACGACCGCGCTCACCTGGACACCGGTCGCGGTGCTCGGCCCGGCGTTGGTGACCGTCAGGTTCGTCGTGGCGGCCCGGCCGGCCATCACCCCGCCGGCCGCGATAACCGCGCTCAGCCGCAGGTCGGCGGCGGCGTTCACGGTGGTCACGACGGTGTTGCCGGTCGCGGTCGGCCGGTTGGTGCTGAGCGGATCCGTGTACGTCGCGGTGCCCTCGGTGCTCAGCGTGGTCTCGGCGGCCGCGGTGTTCACCCGTACCTGGTAGCTGAACGAGCGCGACTCGCCGACCGGGATCGTCCCACCGGCGCTCGACCCGGCGCCGGTGCCGGCCCGGACCCGGACCGTACGGGCCGACGCGTCGTACTCGCCGGTGTCGCTGTCGGCGCTGTCGCTGACCGCCGTGCTGCTGGCCCCGGTGATCGACCGGATCGAGCCGGGCACGAACGTGGTACCGGCCGGCAGCACGTCGCTGAGCAGCGCGAGCTTGGCAGGGTTGCCGCCACGGTTCTCCGCGCTGACCGTGTAGGTCAGCAGGTCACCCACGTTCGCCGTCGCCGCGCTGACCGTGGTGGTGCTGAACAGGCAGGCCTCGGTGCCGAACGAGATGCCGTCCAGGAAGTTGCCGTACGTCGGCTTGTTCTGCGCCGCTGAGATGGAGTCGAACGCGAACCGGGTCAGCGTCTGCCCGGCCGGCACCGTGTACGTGCCGGACCAGCTCCCCCACACCGCGCTGCCGTCCGAGATCAGCCCGCCGTTCTGCGGCAGCGTGGTGTTCGGCACGCCGATCTTCACGGCCATCACGTCGGTGCCGAGCCGGCCGCGGTGCTTGAGCTCCCAGCGCAGCGTCTGTCCGGGAGTGGTCGGCAGGTCCTGGTAGAGGGTGGAGACGTAGTTCGCGTTCAGCTCGACGAACTGCACCCCGGATCCGGCGTTGAAACCCTGCCGCACCTCGTGCCACAGCTCGAACACGTGGTCCGGCGCGCTCGTCTTCCACCCCGGCATGTCCGGTCCCTCGTTGATCAGCGACATCGAGTTGGCCGCGATGGCCGGCGCCTCGAAGTCGCCGTTGGCCAGCAGCACCGGGGCCGCGCAGGCGGTCTGCGCGGCCCGCACCGGCTCCTGCGGCCACGCCGCCGGGATCACCAGGCAGCCCACGAGCAGCAACAGCAACGGCACCAGCAGCAGGCGAAGTTCGCGACGCTTGACCACGTCCGCAATTTAATCGGCAATCCGCGCAAGATTCGCGTTTCGTATATATCAGCCGATCGTGACCGTCCGGGCCCAATCCGGTGGCCGCCGTAGCTCCACGTCCGACTTCTTCGGATCCCGGTAGAAGAGGCCCACCACGGTCCGGCACGGCGGCGGCGCCTCCGGCCACGGCGTCCAGCCGTCGGTCAGCGCCACGATCACGTCCGGTCTGGTCCGCAGCGCCTGAGCGAACCCGGCCCGCAGATCGGTGCCCCCGCCGCCGATCAGCGGGATGCCCTCGGCCTGGCACAGCGGGTGCGCCACCCCGGCCGCCGCGTCACACGAGACCACCCCGACCAGGTCGCGCCGCCCGCCGACCGCCCGGCCGATCGCGGCCACCTCCAGCAGGGCGGTGCCCAGCTCCTCGTCGCTCACCGAACCCGAGGTGTCGATCACGACGCAGACCCGGGGTGGGTTGCGGCGCAGGGCCGGCAGGATCACTCGCGGCAGGGCGGCGGCGCGGCGAGCCGGTCTTCCGTACGTGTAGTCGTCACCCGCACCGGCCGACGCGGACGCCGAGCGCACCGCCGCGCCCAGCAGCTCGCGCCACGGCTGCGGCGGGTGGAACGCCCGTTCCGCCCAGCGCTGCCAGCCCTTCGGCGCGGTGCCGGGCTGCCCGTCGATGGCCTGCGCCACCCGGTAGCGCACCGCGTCGCGCTCGTGCTCGCTCAGCCCGTGCGCGCCGTCCGGGCCGAGATCCCACACCCGGTCACCACCGTCCGCGCCGCTGCCGCAGTCCAGCCACGCGTACCCGTCGGTGAACCGGCCCAGCCCGAACCGCGGCAGGTAGTCCTCCATCAGCAGCCCGGCCGGCAACCGCAGCTGGTCGGGGTGCACCGCCCCGGACGGGTACGGCAGGCCGTCGCCGTACACGTCGTCGTTGATCTCGCAGTCCGCGGCGATGTTGAGCCGGAGCCGTTCGCCGACCCGGTTCAGGCCGTGCTTGTCGACGTACCGGTCGCCCCGGCCGTGGTGGTCGCGCAGCAGGTGGGAGACCTCGTGCACCCAGACCGCGGCCAGCTCGTCGAGCGGGGTGTGCGCGACGAACGCCGGCGAGACGTAACAGCGCCAGTGCCGGTCGACCGCCATCGTCGGCGTCCGTGGCGAGTCCACCACGTGCAGCGCGAACAGCGCCGACGCCAGGTAGGGCCGGGCCTTGGCGGCGTAGAGGCGCGCAGCGTAGAGCTTCTCGGTGTCGAGCTCTTTCCGTCCAAGATCAGCTTTTTCGGTCATCGGCCCGTTCCGGCGAGCTGCGCCACATTCATCGCGCCGGCCAGCCGTTCGAGCCCGGCCGGCAGCGGCCAGTCGTCGCGCCGCAACGCCGCCAGCTCACCGGCCGGCACCACGAGCAAATCCGGCGCGCCGCCGTCGAGCGCACGGACCAGCACGGCCCAGGCCGCCTCCCACCGCTCCCGGCCGCCGTTGTTCCGGACCGCTTCGACAACCCCGTCGAGTACGGCCTGACGAAGATCCCCGCGCTCCGGCAGCACCGCGTTGCCCGGGTCGGCCAGCAGCGCCTCCGGGTCGGGCAGGTCCATCCGGTCCAGCCCGGCCAGCAGCTCCAACCCGGGACCGTCCCCGACCACGCCACGGACCAGCATCGACAGCACCTCGCGGGACGTGCCGGCGGCCGTACCGAACGCGATCAGCCGCACCGCCATCTCCCAGGTGCGCGGCGACGGCCAGGCCCCGCCGCGCTTGGTCTCCGACTGCGGCAGCTGGTGCACGAGCTTCGGCCGCGCGGTCAGCACCTCGCCGACCGCGCGCCGGGCGTACGCCACCGCGTCGACCAGCCGCGCGGGGTCGAGCCGGGGCAGCGCCGAGCGCGGCCACGTCCCGCCGAGCCCGCGCACCACCACCGCATGGTCATAGGTCCACTGCAGGTGCACGAACCGGTTCGCCAGGGGCGCGCTCAGCTCCCAGCCGTCGGCGGCCGACCCGCGCGGGTTGGCCGCCGCCACGATCCGTACCCCGGGCGGCAGGGTGAGCGCGCCGACCCGGCGTTCCAGCACCAGCCGCAGCAGGGCGGCCTGCACCGCGGGCGGCGCGGTCGACAGCTCGTCCAGGAAGAGCAGGCCCCGGCCGGCCTTGACCAGCCGGACCGCCCAGTCCGGCGGCGCCATCGGCACGCCGTGCACGGCCGGGTCGTCGCCGATCACCGGCAGGCCGGAGAAGTCGGTGGGCTCGTGCACGCTGGCGATCACCGTGGTCAGCGGGAGGTCCAGGGACGTGGCGAGCTGGGTGAGGGCGGCGGTCTTGCCGATGCCGGGCGCTCCCCAGAGCAGCACCGGGAGGTCGGCGGCGACGGCCAGGGTGAGGGCTTCGAGCTGGGTGTCCGGGCGCGGTTCGGTGGTGGTGGCGGAGAGCAGGGCGAGCAGGTCGGCAGCGATGTCGAGAGTCATTCAGCGGATCACCTTTGTCTTTGTCGGGGTTTTCGATGGGCTTGTCGGGATCTTTCGCCTGCGGGCGTGCTTGTCCGGGAATGGGCAGATCAAGCCGGCCCGGTACTGCTGGTAGGTGACGTGCCGCTGCTCGACCCGGGCGAGTTCGTCACGGAGCGGGCCGTCGCGCAGCACGGCGTCCGGACCGAGCAGCTCGGCGACCGCGGCCAGGGCGCCGGACAGGTCGCCGTGGTCGAGGCGGGCGCGGATGTCGACGAGGGTCTCCGGGCGCCGCGCCGCGCGGTCGATCGCCTGCAGGCAGGGCAGCGGGGTGCCGCCGAACGCCACCAGGATCTCCTCGCGGAGCAGCTCCACCGGGTCGTGATCGAGAGCGGACAGGACGCCGTCGCGCAGGGCGATGCGGTGCCGGTCGCCACGGCAGTCGACCAGGCGGAGCTGGTCGGGGCGGGGTGCGGTCGGGGGCGGAGCGCCGGGGGCCAGGGCCGCGGCGACCAGGGGGTGCAGCTGACCGGGTTCGATCAGGCCGGCGTGCAGGAGTTCGAGGTCGGGCGGGATCCAGGTGGCGGCGTCGGGGAGGACGAGCGCCTTGCCGGCGGCTGTGGTGCTCGGTGCTGTTCGGGCAGGTAGGAGGTGGGTGGTGCGGGCGTCCAGGCGTACCAGAACGGGGTCTGACGGCCGGCCCTCCGCCTGCCGCAAGAGATCCGCCTCCGCCTCCCACCGATGGGCGGCGCAGCCGTCCTCGTCTCCCGCCCCCGTGTCGGCCTTGTCGCCCTTGGTGGCCGCCCACGTGTCGGCCTTGTCGCCCTCGGTGGCCGGCCACGTTGCCGCGCCGGAGCGTTCGCGCAGCTCAGCGGCGTGGCGGGCGTCCCAGAGGTGGCGGTGCAGATCCAGGCGGAACCGACGGTGCGGTCGGGAGGCGCCGACCGCCGCGGAGCTGTCCCACAGCGCGAGGGTGATCCGCTGGTCGGCGTCGGCCCAGGCCGGCGCGGTGCGGGCGACCAGGTGCAGCCGCGGGCTGTAGCGGACCAGCGAGAGGGTCAGGCCGGGGCGCAGCAGACCGGTTCTGATCCGGGGCAGGTGCCAGCGCAGCAGGTCCGGGGCGAGGTGGAGCAGATCGGTGCGGATCTCGTCGGCCAGGGCACGGCCGTGCCGGTCGTCGAGGAAACGGGTGTTCAGATCCGGATCGACCCGGGCCGCGGCGCACGCGCCGGCCCAGTCACCGCCCTGCCGGCGCGCGGTGGCGGTTTTGATCATGGAGGGCGGCACGGCGTACTGCCGCACGTGGTGCCAGGCGAGGAGACGGGGGTGGTGGCCGTCCACGAGGGAGCGCATCAGCACTCACTTCGGGTGGACATGGCCCCCTCTCGGACGTGTGAGGTAAGCATCGCGAGGGAGCATAGCGGGTCGGCGCGGGCCCGGCATCCACAAATTTCTGTACTACCGTCCTCGATGTGCTTCCCTTTCCGCCCTCCGCTTCCCCGCCGGGTGCGTCCGATCGGCGGGACCGAAAGAGATCAGCGAGTGGGCGGCTGCGGGTCGTGATCGGCCACGCGCCGGACGGCGGGCCGGTCCACCTGGACCTGACCGAGGCGGCCGACGGCGGCATCGGGCCGCACGGCGTGGTCGCCGGCTCCGGCGCGGCCGAGCTGCTCCGGGCCCTCGTGCACGGTCTCGCCGCCGGACACTCCCCGGACGAGGTCACGTTCGTGCTGCTGGACGCGGAGTCCGGAGCGTTCGGCGCGCTGGACCGGCTGCCGCACACCGCGGTGCTGCTCGACGGCGCCCGCCCCGACCTGCTCCCCCGGCTGATCGAGGTCCTCGAGGGCGAACTGGCCCTCCGCAAACGCCTGCTGGTCGCGGCCGGCTGCTCCAGCCACCGCGAATACCTCCGGCTCACCGCGAACCACCCGCCGATGCCGGCCCTGGTCCTCGCCTGCCACGGCTTCCCGGCCCTGCTCGCCGGCCGCCCGGCCCTGCTCGACCTGTTCCGCCGGATCGGCTGGCTCGGCCGGGCCCGCGGCCTCCACCTGCTCCTCGCCGGCACGGAACTCACCGAGGCCGGCCTGCACGACCTGACCACGTACTTCGGCTACCGGATCGCCCTGCCCGGCGCCCCTGACCTGCTGCTCGGCTCCCCCGCCGCCAGATCCCTGCCACCCGGGCACGGCTTCCTCTCCAGCGGCCCCGGCGTCCTGTCCACCGATCCCGGCGTCCTGTCCACCGGTTCTGGTCTCCCTTCCGCCGGTCCCGGCTCGCACGCCGGCGCCGTAGGGCCGCTGCCGTTCCGCTTCGCCGACGCGCCCGGCAGCCTGCCCGCGCCGCTCACCACCGGCCCGCCGCCGACGCACCGCACCTGGCTGCCCCCGCTCGACGAGGCGCCCACCCTCGACGAGCTGGCCGGCCCGGTCGTGACCGATACCGATCAAACGCCGAGGTTCGCCGACCACACCCTGCACGGCGCCCTGCAGGTCCCGATCGCGATCCTCGACAAGCCCCGCGAACACCGCCGCGACATCATCTGGCTCCCGGCCGCCGGCAACGTCGCGATCGTCGGTGCTCCCGGTTCCGGCAGAACCACCCTCCTTCGTACGCTGATCCTGTCCCTGGCCCTGTCACACACCACCCCTGACGTCCGCATCCTGGCCCCGTCCTCGATCGCCGCCGACTACCGGCAGCTCCCCCTGGTCCACGGGGTCCTGGGCCCGCCCGCCGGCGCCGCGCAGCCTCGGCCTGGCGGGTCCGTCGGCTCGGTGCCCGGCGACCAGCAGCCTCCTCCGGCGCACGGCATCGCCGACGTGTCCACCGCGGCCGATGACGCGCGGCGCGATCTGTATGCCCTCCTCGACGACCCGCAGGGCGACACGGTGCTCATGATCGACGGCTGGGCGGAGTTCTGGGACGCCCGCCCCGACTGGCACGACCTGCTCCTGCAGATCGCCGAACGCGGCACCGCCCGTGGCCTCCACCTCGTCGCCACCGCCACGAGCTGGTCCGATTTCGATCCCCGCTTCGCGGAGCATTTCGCGTCCCGTCTGGAACTGCGCCTCACCGACCCGGCCGACTCCGCGATCGACCCCGCGGTCGCCGCCACCGTCCCGCCGGACCAGCCCGGCCGCGGCATCGTCCCGGCACCGGGCACCCCGGCCGGCGCCCTGCACTTCCTGGCCACCCGCCCCGAACTCGCCGCGACCCCGCACGCCGACCTGCTCGCCGCGCTCCGCACCGACCACTGCGCGGAATGCGGCTTCACCTATCGCAGCATCGCACCGGCCGAGGTGCCGTCCCGGCTCCGCACCACCGGTTCGCGGTTCGCCGCTGCCCTGCTCGCGGCCACCGACCTGCGCCGCCGCCCGGCCCCGGACGTCTGGTCAGCACTGGAATACACCTGCCACGTCCGCGACATGCTCCGCGCCCAGCGGGACCGGCTGGCCCTGGCCCTGGCCGTCGACAACCCGTCCTTCACCCCGATGGGCCGCGACGAACGCCCGGTCCGGGACGCCTACAACACTCAGGACCCGCACACCGTCCTGACCGAATTGGACCAGGCCGCCGAGGCTCTGGCGGCCGCTTTCGAGGCGCTGAGCCCGGCCGAGCTGGCCCGCACCGGAACCTACAACTGGCCCCGCCCTGCCACCCGAACCCTGCTCTGGATCGGCCGCCACACCCTCCACGAAACCGTCCACCACACCCTCGACATCACCCGCCAGTCCCCACCCCGCACTCCCTGAAGTCACCCGAACTCCCCACGCAGCGACCGGTCGCGGGTGCGTGTCGACTCACGGCGCGCTCCGCACCCAACGCTGCGTGGGGACTTTCGGCGCGGAACGCACCACAACTTCACACACAAGCTGTGACTGGCTGCTGCGTGGGGACTTTCGGCGCGCTCCGCACCACAACTTCACACACAAGCTGTGACCGGCCGCTGCGTGGGGACTTTCGGCGCGGAACGCACCACAACTTCACACACAAGCTGTGACTGGCTGCTGCGTGGGGACTTTCGGCTGGTGGATCGGGTGGGTGGGACACCGGCGAGGAGATCGTGCTGTTCGACTGCGAGCGGCCGATGCTGCTCAGTCCGTACCGAAAAAATGGGTGCCGTTTTCTCGCCTGCCGCGACGTGCCAGGGGGTCGGCGCCGAAGGCGGCGGTCATAGCCGCTTCCCTGGTCGCGATCAGCCCGTCCGGAACGTGACGATCCGGTCTCGAACGGACGACGGAGAGTCGCACGACAAGGTGTCGCATGACTATATTCAAGAGGTGTCGCGACATCTGATGGGAGCCGGCGAGATCGCCCGGCGGCTCGGGCTGAGCCGGCAGCGCATTCAGCAACTCGCCGAACGCGACGACTGGCCCGCGCCCTACGACGAGCTGGCCATGGGCCGGGTCTGGTTGATCGCCGACATCGAGGACTGGATCCGCCGGCAGCGCGTCGAGCAGCAGCCCGCACCGGACACCACCGCCGCGACGGGCGACGATCAACCGGATGGTTAACTGATCTCCATGGGGCTGTTCACGCTGCAGGAGGCACGGGCCGAGCTGGACCGGCTGCGACCCGTCCTGGAGCAGATCGTCGAGTTGCGGGCGGACATGGTCGAGCTGTCCGCGGCGCTGGTCCCGGGCGGCGAGCCGACCACGCTCGGCGGGCTGCCCGAGCGCAAGGGCGTCGAGGCGCGGCTCAACGAGCTGATGACCGTGGTGCAGGAGTCCGGGGCGGAGCTGAAGGGGATGGCGCCGCTGCTGATCGACTTCCCGGCGGATCTGGACGGCGCGCCGGTGCTGCTCTGCTGGCTCGAGGGCGAGGCCGAACTTGCCTGGTACCACCGCCCCGACCTGGGCATCGCCGGCCGCCGCCGTCTTTAGACCCCTATTTTGTACGGTGTGACAGCCGGCGTCAGCGCCCCGCGGACCAGGTTCCGTCCCGCGGACTTCGCGGCGTAGAGCGCGCTGTCGGCCCGCTCCAGCAGCTGCTCGTAGGTTTCCGCGCCGGTCCACACCGCGTACCCGATGCTGCAGGTCTCCGCGCCGGGGGTGGCCGTCCGCAGCCGATCCAGGATGACGACCGCGTCGGCGTCCCCGCAGTCGGGCAGCGCCACGACGAACTCCTCCCCGCCCCACCGGGCGATCAGGTCGCCGGCCCGCAGCTCACCCCGGAACGCTCCCGCGGCCGCGATCAGCAGATCGTCGCCGGCCAGGTGACCGTGCGTGTCGTTGTACCGCTTGAAGTGATCGAGGTCGATGATCGCCACGACCAGGGGGCGCTCGTCCGCCAGGGCCGCGCCGAACTGCTCGGTGAGGCGGGACTGCCAGGCCCGCCGGTTCGACAGCCCGGTCAGCGTGTCGGTGTACGCCATCTGCTCCAACCGGCGCAGCAGCCGCTCGTGGTCGAGGGCGAGCGCGGTCTCGTCGGCGAGCAACGCCACCGCCCGGGCGCGGACGTCACTGACCGAGGTGACCCGCTGGCGCCAGCCGACCACCAGGATCGCGACCGTCTCCCCGGCCACGATCACCGGCTGCCACAGCATGGACCGGCCCTTGACCAGCTTGATCAGTTGCGGTGACACCCGTGGGTCGTCGGCCGGGTCGGCGAGGAAGACCGGCTCGCAGGTGCGGTACACGTTCGCGATCATCGACGTGCCGTCCTTCGGCACCCGGGTGCCCAGCACCTGGGCGCCGACGCCGCCGGTGACCACCAGGTCGTACGGTTCGGGTTCGAGCAGGGTGATGAAGTCGGACTCGGCCAGCTCGTTGATCGCCGTGATGATCGTGTCGCGGGCGTCCTCGCCGGTGCGGATCCGCCGGGACGCCGCCGAGACCGCGGCCAGCAGCCGGTCGGATTCCCGGACGGCGCGTTCGGCGAGGTGCCGGTCGGTAATGTCGTGCAGGTGGACGAGCATCCACTCCTTGGCGTCGGCCGAGTCCGGCACCTCGGTACGGCCCACGGTCAGCCAGGCCCAGCGGATCTCGCCGTCCGGGCGCACGCACCGCAGCTGCCGCCCGACCGGGTCGATCTCGGCGGCCGGGTCGACGTAGGCATGGCTGCTCGCACCGACCAGCTCGTCGGCCGGCATCCCGACCAGCTCGCAGAACGCCGGGTTGACCGCGACGAACACACCGTGCTCGTCGGCGATCCCGACACCGGCCGGTGACGCGTGGAAGAGCTTCTCGAACCGCTGGAGCACCGTCGCCACCTGGTCACGGGCCACTTGCAGGTCCCGCTGCCGGCGCCGGGTCGCCTCGTGCAGGATGCAGCCGAGCAGCCCCGCCATCACCAGCTGCCCGGCGTAGAAGCCGAGTTCCGGCGTCCGCAACTGCTCCTGACTCGCGACCGCGACCACCCAGCCGGTGATGCCGAGCGCCCCGGCCCGCACCGCGGTCCGCCGCTCCGGGACCGCCCCGCCGATACCGAGCAGGGTGATCAGCAGCATCGTGGTGTGGTGCAGCTGCCCGGTCACCGCGACCTGGGCGACCGCGTCCAGGACCGGCAGGTAGGCCAGCTTCTCCCAGCCCCGCCCGGCCCCGGCCGCCCGCCGCCGCACCGCCCCGAACGCGGCCGCCGCGAACAGCAGTACCGCGATCACCCCGGCGAGCAGGGTGAGCACGACCCGCGCCGTTCCGGTCAGCATGAGGAAGTCGGTGACCATCAGCGCCACGAAGTAGGTGGCGAGCGCACCCCGCCGCCAGCGAGCGGTCGGCGCGTCATCCGGCCGCTCCCGCGGGCCGGTGGTCCGGGCTGCGGGTTCGCCGACGGCGGGCCGGGGAGCGGGCATGCCGGACTGGCCGCGGGTGTTGCCCGGGTCGTGGTGCCGGTCAGCGCTCAAGGGTTCCCTCCCTGCCGCTTTGTCTGTCGGCCACCACCACCCCGACTTGAGAAAACCGCTCCCGCCCAGCTCTGAGCGGCCCCTCCCCCACCCGCGCAACACCAGCCGCAGGCAAGCCGCGCCCCCGCTCCCTGGCTAGCCCTCAGAGGTGCCTCCCCACACCCGAGACACCTCTGAGCACCAGCCGGGAACAGGACGCGCGGCACCCACCACGGCCCGCGACCACGCCGCGCGCCGGTGGGTGGAGCGGGACGGGTCAGGCGCTGATCAGGGTGGCGACGGCTGTCGCGGTGGCGGGGTAGGTGGTCAGCAGGACTGCCGGGGCGGATGACTCCGGGCTGGTCGGTGCGGTGGTGGGTTCGGTCCACTGGCCTGGGCAGCCCAGCAGGGTGGACACCGCGTCGGTGGTTGCCGGGTGGGTGGCCAGGAATGCGCCTACCGGACCCGTGGCCGGGGCGAGCGGACCGGGACCCGCTCCGGGACCGGCGGGGGACGGGCGGCGGGCCAGCCATGGCGGGGTCCAGGAGTCGATCGCCGCGAGCGTGCCGGGGAACGTGTGGCCGGCTTCGCGGGTCAGGACCGGGACCAGCTCGGCCGCCTGGCTCTTCAGGGTGGTGATGAGCTTCGGGAGCCAGGGCAGCAGGACCGGGTCGGGCAGGCGGCCGAAGGCCTTCGACAGGGTCTCCACCACGAACGGGGCCAGCCGGGGCACCGGGTCGAGGGCCTGGACGAAACCGCTCACGTACTGCGGGAACGCCGGGACCACCAGCGGGTTGGCGAGCAGGGCGTCGACCCGGTCGCGGAGGTCGGCCAGGGACAGATCGCCCAGCTGGTTGCGGGCCGCCCAGAGCAGCGCGATCTTGGCGGGGGCCTCCGGGTGGGACTGACGGACGGCGATCTCCAGCTGGGTCCGGTCGCAGCCCAGGGACAGCGCCAGGCTCTCCATGCTGAACAGGAAGCCGAGCATCGCACCGACCTGCCGGACACCAGTGTCCTCGTCGACGAAGGCGGTCGGCAGCAGGGTGCAGTAGTGCGCGTACCCGCTGGTGACGAACCGCTCGCACCAGGACGGCAGGACCGGCGTGGTGGCCCGGTAGTGGCCGAGCAGCCGCCGGATCCGGCGCAGCACCACCGGCGCCTCGTCGACCGTGCGTTCGGCCGACAACAGCTCGACGGCGCGGTTGCCGAGCTCGTCGGTGAGCCGTGGGCTCTGCAGGAACAGCATCGAGTTCTCGACGGCCTTGAGCGCGACGGCCGCTGTCGCCTTCGGATCCCAGGCATCCCGGCGCAGCCGCTGCTCGAGGACCTGCTCGACGGTGACACCCTCGTAGCCCAGCTCGATGATGGTCCGCTGGTGGCGGCCCAGGTCGAGATCCCAGCTCTCCTGGATGTGCTTCTCGCCGAGCCGGCGACTGCCCATGATCGGACGGACCGCCTGGTCGGGAAGCAGGTATCGCAGCATCCAGAGCAGCCGCGAACACGCCGCCAGCTCCGGGTCGGCGGCCAGGTCGAGCAGCGCGCGCTGGATGCTGCGCTGATCGAGGTTGAGCCCGAGCGGGGCGAGCCGGTCGTAGACGTCGCGGGCCAGCGGGGGCAGCGCGTCATAACCGACCTGGCCGATCCGGTCGCCGCCGAGCAGGATCTCGCAGAGCCGCCGCACGTCGCGACGGCCGGGCACGGCGTCCTTCTCGATGCAGGTGACCGCGGCGTCCTGGAAGTCGTACGGCGTCGGCCGCGCCCGCCCGCGCATCCCGGCGAGCAGGATCGACGTCTCGAAGACCGCGATCGCGTCGGCGGTGCTGGCGAGATAACCGTTGCGACGGGCCAGCCGGACGATGTCGACGCACCAGCCGCGCAGCTCCTCCTCGTCGAGCCCGTCGAGCCGCGGCGGGCCGGCGAGATAGCCGGTCAGGTGGTCGGTGACCGGTCCGGTGGCGGCCGACGGCAGGGGCAGCGCCTTGGTGGCCTTCTTCTTGCCGCCCTCCTGCCCGTCCAGCCGGAACGGCGTGAGCCGCTGTTTCACCAGCTGTTTCTGCCAGGTGGTGGCCGCGATCGACACGGAGCCGGGCGCCAGCCCGAACTGCGCCTCGATCGCCGAGTGACTGCTCGGGATCAGGCCGTAGAGCCAGGTCGTGGCGGTCCGCGGGGTGATCGTGAAGTCCGGGGTGCCGGGCGCCGAGCCGACCTCGGGGAGCCGGCTGGCGGCGTGGAAGGCCCCACAGACGTACAGGCCGTCGGCCGGGTCGGTGCCGGTGGCCGCGAGGTGGGCCCGGATCCGGGTCCACATGTAACGCTCCCGGTCCTCGTCGGAGGCGTACCGCGAGGTGTCGTGCGGGGCCAGCCGCCGGAACAGGCTGCCGACCAGCACCATGACCTGCCGGTACGTGTCGTGGTCGGCGCCGGCCAGCGGCTGTTCGACGTACTGGTCCCACCACTCCGACCAGTGCCGCACCCGCCCGTGGTGCAGCAGGTGCTCCTCCAGCTCGGCGAAGCGCGGGCGCAGGTCGCCGATCTCCACGCCGACCGCGTCGCCGTGCAGGTCGTCCTCGGGCTCCTCGGCTCCGGCCGGTGACGACGGGTCGGGCTGCCACTGGAACACGTGGTCGGTGGACCGGTCGACCAGGACCAGCTCCACGCCCGGGGTGTCCAGGGCGTACGAAATCGCCTGGTACTCCGCGGACGCCTCGGTGATCGGAGCGATCACCGAGAGGGGCGCCGACTCCTTCGGGAAGCCCTCCAGCTCGGACGCGAAGGCCTGCAGCGCCACCGGCAGCCGGCAGTTGCGCAGCTCGGTCAGCAGCGGCTGGAGGTCCTCGCAGAGCTCCAGATAGATCACCTTGGGCTGCTTCTCGCGCAGCCGCCGCAGCATGGCCAGCGCGGAGGCCGGCGAGTGGTGACAGACCGGGAAGATCTCCAGCGGCTCGCGCAGGGCGTGGTCGACGTCGTCGACGATCCCGGCCAGGATCTCCGGCAGCGCGGCCGGCCCGTCGCCCAGCGCCTCGGCGGCGCCCAGCAGCTGCCGGCGGAGCGGGTGGAAAGGACTGCTCACGACAGGGTCGCGATCGCCTTGCGGCCGCCCTCGAGGAAGCCGTCCCACTCGCCGCTCTTCTCCTTGCTGCGCGGCTCGACCACGCCGTGCCAGTACTTGTTGAGGATCGCCAGGTCCTCCGGGCTGCGCCGGGCCAGCGAACCGACCAGCGACCCGGCCAGGGTCTCGGCGGACAGCTCCTTGGCGCCGAAGAAGTTGCTGTGCAGGATGGCGTCCTCGAGGACACCGATCTGCTCGGCGGTGGAGAGCGCCGACTCCAGGCGCTCGTCGTCGCTGGTCGCCGACGCGGAGGCGGCGCGCAGGTCGGCGAAGCTCTGCAGCAGCACGTCGAGCAGGGTGGGCGGCACCTCCAGCTCGATGTTGTGCCGGCGCAGCAGTTCCTCGGTGCGGAACCGGACGATCTCGGCCTCGCTCTTCTTGTTGGTCACCACCGGGATGCGCACGAAGTTGAAGCGCCGCTTGAGCGCCGAGGAGAGGTCGTTGACGCCGCGGTCGCGGCTGTTCGCGGTGGCGATGATGCTGAAGCCGGGCTTGGCGAAGACGATGTTGTCGTCGTCCAGCTCGGGGATCGACACGTACTTCTCGGAGAGGATCGAGATCAGCGCGTCCTGCACGTCGCTCGTCGATCGGGTCAGCTCCTCGAAGCGGCCGATCACCCCGTTCTCCATCGCTGTCATGATCGGCGACGGGATCATCGAGGACCGGGACTGGCCCTTGGCGATCACCATCGAGACGTTCCACGAATACTTGATGTGGTCCTCGGTGGTGCCGGCAGTGCCCTGCACGACCAGCGTGGAGTTGCGGCTGATCGCGGCGGAGAGCAACTCGGCCAGCCAGCTCTTGCCGGTGCCCGGGTCGCCGATCAGCAGCAGGCCACGGTCCGAGGCGAGGGTGACGATGGAGCGCTCGACGAAGCTGCGGTCGCCGTACCACTTCTGCTCGATCTCGCGGTCGAGGCCGTCGGCGCGCTCGGAGCCGAGGATGAACAGGCGCACCATCTTCGGGCTCAGCCGCCAGGAGAACGGCTTCGGGCCGTCGTCGACCGACTCCAGCCAGTCCAGCTCCTCGGCGTACTTGACCTCGGCGGGGGCGCGCAGCATGTCACTCATCAGGGGGTCTCCTAGAACGGGGTTCAGACGAGGAAGTTCTTGAGCTCGGTGACGAGCTTCTTGATGTGGCCGGACAGGACCGGGGTGCCCTGGTCCTTGAAGCGCTGGCGGAACCACGGGTTGACGCTCTGCTGGCCGCCGCTGCTGACCGAGCCGACCGGGATGAACTTGGCGCCGGAGCGGTGGATGGTCTGCATGCCGGTGAAGACGGCCTGCTCCTGCCACTCGTAGAAGTCCGAGATCCAGACGACCACGGTGTTCCGCGGGTCGGTGATCTTGGGGCGGGCCAGGTCGAGCGCGGCCGTGCCGTCGGTGCCGCCGCCGAGCTGGGTGTGCAGCAGCACCTCGAACGGGTCGTGCACCCACGGGGTGAGGTCGAGCGCCCGGGTGTCGTAGGCGATCAGGTGCACGTCGACCTTGGGCAGCCCGGCGAAGATCGAGGCGAGGATGGTGCAGTTGACCATCGCGTCGACCATCGAGCCGGACTGGTCGACCACCACGATCAGCCGGGCCGGCTCGATGCGTTTCGCGGTCTGCTTGTAGTAGAGCCGGTCGACGTAGAGGCGCTCGTCCTCCGGGTTCCAGTTCGGCAGGTTCTTCCAGATCGTGCGGTCCAGGTCGAGGTTGCGGAAGACCCGCTTCGGCGGGACGGACCGGTCGACGGTGCCGGTGCTGGCCTGTGCGACCTGGGTGCGCAGCACCTCGGCCACCTCGTCGACGAACCGGCGGATCAGCGCCTTGGCGTTGGCCAGCGCGACACCGTCCAGGTTGTCCTTGTCGCGCAGCAGCTGCTCGATCAGCGACATGCTCGGGGTGAGCTGCTTGGCCAGGCGGTTGTCGGCGAGCACCTCGCGCAGCCGCATCCGGCTGACCAGGTCACCCTCGATGCCGGCCAGCACACCGCCGAGGCCGGACGAGTCGTTGCCGGCCGCGCGGCCCCGGAGCCCACCGGGCTCACAGCCCATCGCCCGCTCGAACCAGCCGGCGTCGGCCTGCCAGCGCTGCAGCTGCTCGGCGGTCACGTTGCCGGAGCCGGTGGCGAACACGTTGAGCAGCAGTTTCGACACCAGCGCGGCGCGGCGGACCTCGCCGTCGCGGTCGTCGGCGGCCGACTCGTCGGGTGTCATCAGGCCGTCGAACTCGGACTCCAGCTGCGGGAACCGCTGCACCACGGTGTCCAGCGACACCGACGGGTCGAGCAGCGCCGCGGGCAGGCCGAGGTCACCGACGATCGCCATGCTGCCGGACTCCAGGGTGGGCTGCTCATCGGGATCGAAGAGCCGAGCCAGCAACCGCCAGTAGAGGACCTGCCGCCGGGACTCCGCGGCGTTGATCTCGGGGGAGGTCATTTGCGCAGCAGCCTTCCCGCGCGCTCGCGCAGCACGTCGACCGCCGTGCCGGCGGCCGCCTCGGCCTTCGCGGCCTTGGCCTCGGTCGGCCCGAGCGCCCAGTCACCGCCGTGTGCGCCGACCGGCTTCTTACGCACCAGCGCCTGCACGGCCAGCGGTTGCAGCAGCCAGCGGCCGTCCCAGCGGAGCAGCCCGAGGCAGGCGGTGGACGCCGCGACCAGCGCGGGCGTGAGCGGGCCCGCGGCGGGCAGCCGGTCGAGGTCGAGCGCCACGGTCACCCCGCCGCCCAGGTCGAACGCGCCCTCGGCATGCGCATAGCCCTCCAGCAGCACCGGCTCGGCCAGCACGCCGGGGTGCCGGTCGAGCGGCGGTGTGGCCGCGCCGAGCGCGGACCCGAGGCGCACCCGGGCCGCGGCGAACGGGTCGGCCGGTTCACCGGCGGTGGCCCGGGACTCGTCCCAGATCAGGTCGCCGGCCGGGGTGAGCGCCATCCCGGACACCTCGACCGTGCGGTGCTCGGCGAGGACACCGCGCAGGAGCGGGAACGCGGTGAGCATCCGCCAGGCGGACGGCCCGCTGATCGTGTCGACCTTGGCGGCGGCCACGCTCGTGCGGACCAGCCGGACCGTGCCGTCGGACACCTCCAGCAGCGCGTGCGCCTGCACCCGGAACACCGTCGGGTGCTCGTGCAGGTCGGCGCCGAGGATCACCAGCCGCCCGTCGACCGGGACGGCCTCGGACGACGCGAACCCGTCCTGCGACAGCAGCAGGGCACGCGACCACAGGTCGGCCCAGCGGCGCACCGGGATCCGCGGCAGCGTGGCGACCGGCGCGGCGGCGCGCAGCTCGGCGGCGAACCCGTCGAGCAGCACCGCGAGCCGGCGCGAGCCCGGCGCGGCCAGCAGCGACTGGACGGCCTGCGCGGCCCCGCCGGCCAGGTCGTGGTCGACACCGCGCCAGCCGGCGATGGCCAGCTCGCGCAGCCAGGACCGGCTCCCGGACAGCAGCTGACCCGGATCGGACACCGCGGTGGCCTCCCACGGGGCGCGGGCGCGGCCGAGCGCGGTGTCCAGACCGGTCTGCAGGGCGTCGTGGGCGGCGCCGAGCAGCGCGGTGCGGGCGCCGGCCAGGGTGGCCAGGTGCTCGTCGGTGACCGTCCCCGCGATGATCTTGCCGGTGGCGTCGGCGACCCGGCCGCCCAGCGGCGAGGCGGCGAACGCGGCGGCGAACGACTCGAGGGCGGCGGCGCGCTCCTCGTCGATCCGGGCCAGGCCCTGCACGAGCGCGTCGTCCAGGCCGTCGACCAGGGTGAGCGCCTCGGTGAGCCCGGTCGGCGCGGTGGTCAGTGCGTCGGTGAGCATCAGCGGGCCACCGCCGCGGCCGGGAACCACTGCAGCTCGGGCAGCGGGTCGGTGGACGGCGTGACCTCGAGATAGGCCAGGTGGCGCAGGAAGCTGCTGAACACCTCGGCGGCGCGGTTCGGCGCGGTGGTGGTGTGCAGGCCGGACCACAGGTTGTCGCTGCCGTCGGCGAGCTCGGCCTTCAGATATCGCGCGACGCGGGCCAGACCGTATTGCGCGACGGCGGCGTCGGCCAGGGCGCGGAGGTGGTTGCAGGCGTGCGCGCCGCCGGCGAGGCCGCCGCACGGACGGTTGTTGTTGGTGTTGCAGCTCAACCCGTGGTCACCGGCAGTGATCGAGGAGACGTAGACCCGCTCGATGTCGGAGCCGCTGGAGACCACGCCCTGCAGGCGCCCGTCGGCCAGCTCGACGAACGGCACCTTGGCCAGTTTGCGTGCCACCACCGGGGTGATGACGGACGCTGAGCTGCGCCGCTCGTAGGCGACGTCGTCGCTTGTCACAACCAGTCCCTCCCTCAAGGATCCCGTTGGGAGGTAGTTCTATCGGAGCGGTACGACAAAAACTTAAAACAACAGGTCAGAGCCCCGAAACCGCGATGCCGCCGCGGCTGAGCATCCCCGGGTCGGCGTGCCGGCCGGCCGCCGCGACGATCCGGTCCGGGCGGATCAGCAGCGCACCGCGGGTGCCCGGGCGCAGCAGCGTGAACCCGTCGCCGAGCCGCGGGTCGAGGGTGGCCGGGCAGAGCCGCCCGCCGCCGCGCCCGACCAGCGGGCCGCGGCCGAACGCCGGCCAGGTGACGGTCGTGGCGGCCCGCTCGGCGCCCGGCAGCCTGGTCACCGTGCGTAGCAGGGCACGGCGCAGCGGCGCGGTGCGCCGGCTGCCCCCGGTCATCACCCAGCCGATCAGGGTGGCCATCCGGATCATGGTTTTCGCGTACGGCCGCCGCTCCCGTTCGTACGTCGCGAGCAGCCGGTCGTCGGCCCGCCCGGACAGCACCATGGCCAGTTTCCAGCTCAGGTTCGCGGCGTCCCGGATCCCGGCGCACATGCCCTGCCCGATGAACGGCGGGGTCAGGTGCGCGGCGTCGCCGAGCAGGAACACCCGGCCGTCGCGCCACCGGTCCGCGACCGCGCCACGGAACGTGTACTCGGCACGCCGCAGCACGGTCAGCGCGCCCGGGTCCACCCCGCGCAGCCACGGCCGGACCAGCTCCGCGACCGGCTCCTCGAGCAGCCCGGGGCGCAGCCGGAACTCCCACCGGTACCGCCCGGGGGTGACCATCATGAACGTGGCCGCCCGGGTCGGGTCGCACACCTGCTGCACCCCGTCGTAGGCGTCCAGCGGCTGGGTGGAGGTCGCGTCGACGACCAGCCAGCGCTGCTCGAAACCGAGGTCCTCCCAGCCGGCTCCGATCGCGGAACGGACCACGCTGTTCGCCCCGTCGCAGCCGAGCACGGCGGCGGCCCGGACCTCGCCCTCGACACCGGAGTCGACCGATCTGAACCGGACACGCGCCGGTTCGCCGATCGGCTGCTCCACGGCGTACACCTCGATCTTGCCGCGGATCGTGGCCCGCGGCAGCCTCCGCAACTCAGCGCGGAGCAGGCGTTCCAGGTCGGGTTGATCGAACATGTTGGCCTGCGGGAAACCGTGCGGGCCGACCGGGTCCCGGGTGAACTCGGCGAGCACCCGCAGGCGCGGGTCGACCAGCTGCATGCCCGGCGCCGGCCGGGAGATCGCGCGCAGCTCGCCGGCGAGCCCGAGCCCCGCGAAGATCCGGAACACCTCGTCGTCGAAGTGCACCGCGCGCGGCAGCGGGTAGGGCTCGGCGAACCGGTCCAGGACCAGGCACTCGACGCCGGCCCGGGCCAGCATGATCGCGGCGGTGATCCCGGTCGGCCCGGCTCCGACGATCACCACGGGCACGTGTTCCATCAGACCAGACTGCGCAGAACGATCGCCGATCCGCCAGCCAGGAGCAGACCGGTGAGCGCGAACCCGACGATCACCCGGCGGATCAGGCCGATGTCGGCGACCCGGGCGGCGATCGTCTCGGCCCGGGTCCGGGTGGTGAAGAACGACGGCACCAGCCCGTCCGCGGTGGCCCGGCCCAGTACGAACACCGCGACGCCGCGCGGCAGCCGCACCTCGACCAGTTCCAGGCGTTCGCCGGCGCGCAGGCCCTCGACGATGTCCGGCGGCACCACGGCGGGCAGCCGGACCGGCGCCGCGCGGCGATAGATCAGCGTGGTGGTCTCGGTCGCCGCCGGATCGGCCCGCGACGGCGACTCCAACCGGCGCGGGTCGACCGGCACCCGGCCGCTGGCGTCGGCGAGCGCGGGACGGCCCGGGGCGGTGATGTCCAGCAGCACGTCGTGGCTGTCGTCCGAGGACCGGCGGCTGGGCTCGCGCAGCAGGCGGACCCGGTACCAGGCGCAGTCCTCGCCGCTGACCGGTGCGGTCTGCCGGCCGGCCGGGCCGTACTCGGTGTGGCATTCGGCGGCGACCCGGCCGCGGCCCCACTCGGCGATCGGCGCCGGGCGGACCCGGAGCAGGGCGCGCAACTCGCGGTGATCGCCGAGATGCAGCAGCAGGAAGATGCCGGCGCCGCCGATGAGCAGCGCACCGAGACAGAACCCGAGCGTCGTGACCGTGACCACAGGGTCAACATAGAGTGATCCGGCAACCCCCGGATCCGTCGATCGCACCCACCGGGTTCGGTAAACCGGTTGCGGGTGGCGGGCGGGCCGGATAAAACTGGGCGGTCCCGACGACGAGGAAGGAGGACCAGCCGATGTACGCCATGAACACCGCGCTCGTGTCCTCCCGGGGTGACCGCTGAGCGGACCCCCGGACGGGGCAGGGCGCACTCCTGATGGAGAGACTGCCGTGACTCTGCACCACCCTGACCTCATCGTGCGCCCGATCACCGGGCCGGACGAGGTCGACCTGTTCAACACGCTGCCCTATCTGCTCAACGACGAGGTCGCCGACGACCTCACGGCGCAGCGCCGGAAGCCGGCCTGGCTGTGGGTCGCGCTGCGCGGTGACCGCGTGGTGGCCCGCGCGGGCTGGTGGTCGCGGCCCGGCGACGCCCAGCCGGCGATCATGGACATCTTCGACCTGGCGCCCGGCGCCGGCGCCCAGGACGGGCTCCAGCTGCTGGAGACCGCGCTGGCCGCCGTCGTCCCGGAGGGCACGCCACGGCCGGAGTACAGCCGGTTCCTGGCCCCCGACTGGCGCGACCACGAGGACACCCGCCACGACTTCGAGTCGCGGTTCGCGCTGCTCGAGCAGACCGGCGCCAAGATCTTCGTGGAGCGGCTGCGGCTCGAGTGGCTGCCCGGCACCCCGATCCGCGAACCCGACGGCCGGCTGGAGTTCCGGGCGCCCCACGACGCCGCCGAGGTGATCGGGCTGATGACCCGGGTGCTGGACGGGACGCTCGACGCGTACAGCCGGGACGACCTGACCCGGATGACACCGGGTGAGGCCGCCGAGCAGCAGTTCCGTGAGGAGCTGGCGCGGTACACCACCCCGCGCGACTGGTGGCGGATCGCGGTGCGGTCCGGCGACGGCGACCCGGTCGGGTTCGTCATCCCGGCGCACAACGGCTACAACCCGATCATCGCGTACATCGGGGTGGTGCCGGAGCACCGCGGGCACGGTCACATCGACGCGATCCTGGCGGCCGGCACCACGGTGCTCGCGGAGCAGGACATGCCGCGGGCGCGGGCCTCCACCGACGTGGGCAACACGCCGATGGCGGCGGCCTTCGACCGGGCCGGGTACCGCGTCTTCGAACGCGAGATCAACCTGACCTGGCACTGAGCCCGGAGGTGGCGCTGGGGGCTCACACCCTCAGCGTCACCGCGCCCAGCGGTCCGATCCCGGCGCGGTAGCGGACGCCCGGGCGCAGCGGGAGAGCGTCAACCTTTCGGCACGGTGGCGAGCACGATCCCGAAGTGCTCCTCATACGCCGCCAGGACCTCCTCGTCGGAGTCCAGCACCACCTCGGTGCGCTCCGTCCCGGACGTGCGGATCAGCTTCCGGCCGCTGAGCGTGATCCGGCCCTCGCCGTCGAGGCGGGCGCAGACCGGACCCTTCCGGAAGTGCGACTCCGGCCAGGTCTGCTGCCACCAGCAGGTCGGCGCGAAGTCGGCCAGGGCGCGGGGCTTGCGCTCGATCCGGTACTGCGGCGTGCCGTCCAGCAGCACGTCCACGTCCCCGCCGTCCGCGTCGGCCAGCCGGAACGTGCCGCCGGGATCCACCTGCTCACCCCGCTCGTCCAGCCGCAGCGGGTACGACGAGTGCCGCCCGAACCCGACGTCGGCCAGCCACGGCCCACCCCCGTCCGGCTCCGACACCAGCAGCGCGAGGTGGTCGAACGGCGGCCCGAACCGCGTGCCGTCGTGCACCCGCGCGCCGACCCGGGTCACGGTGTGGCCGAGCTCCTCGAGCAGCAGCGCGAACAGGCCGTTGAGCTCGTAACAGAACCCGCCCCGGCGGCGGCGCACCACCTTGTCGACCAGGTCGTCCGTCGCGAGCGAGATCGGCTCGCCGAGGTGGATGCTGAGGTTCTCGAACGGCACCGCGGCCTGGTGGGCGCGGTGCAGCTCCCGCAACGGGGCCGGGCCGGCCAGGCCGATCCGGCGCAGATAAGCGTCCACGTTCACCGGCCGAGCGTAGACAATGACCTATGCCTGTTGAGCACCCGACACCCACCGGCCGCGCTCGTGAGCTGGTCGCCGGTGGATACGACGCCCACGTCCACGTCGCACCGGACGTGATGGCACGCCGGATCGACGACGTCTCGCTGGCCCGCCGGTTCGCCGCGGTGGGGCTGGCCGGGTTCGTGCTGAAGTCGCACTACGTACCGACCGCCGAGCGGGCCGAGGTGGTCCGCGGGGTGGTGCCCGGCGTCGAGGCGCTCGGCGCGCTCACCCTGAACGGCTCGGTCGGCGGCCTCAACCCGGTGGCCGTGGAGATCGCCGGACGGCAGGGCGCCAGGGTGGTCTGGCTGCCCACCGTGGACGCCGCGAACGAGCGGGCCGGCCGGGCGGCGCTGCCACCGGGTGCGGCCGCGCCGATGTGGGCGGCGCTGCAGGACGAGCTGGCCGCGCAGGGCATCGTGGCACCGGCCATCGCGGTGCTCGACGACGCCGGGAGGGTGGTGCCGGCGCTGCACGACGTGTTCGCGGTGATCGCCAAGCACGACATGGTGCTGGCCACCGGGCACCTGAGCGGGCCGGAGATCGTCGCGGTGGTGGACGCGGCCGCCGGCGCCGGGGTGCGGCGGATCATCGTGACCCACCCCGAGTTCACCTCGCAGCAGCTCGACGTGGACACCCAGCGGCGGCTGGCCGGGCGCGGGGCGCTGCTGGAACGGTGCTTCACCACCGCGTACACGAAAAAGGTCTCCTGGGAGCTGCTCTTCGAGCACATCCGCGCGGCCGGGCCGGAGCACTCGCTGCTCTCCAGCGACCTGGGACAGCCGTTCAACCCGCCGGTCGAGGACGGGCTCGCGCTGCTCGCCGACCGGTTGCTCGGCGCCGGGTTCAGCGACGACGAGATTCGTACGATGGCGGTCGTCAACAGCCGTCGCCTGCTGCGGCCATGACCGCCGTGCTCGAGGTCCGCGGGCTGACCAAGCGCTTCGTCAAGGGCGACGCCGACCTGCTCGCGCTGCGCGACGTCGACCTGACCGTGCCGGCCGGCGCGTTCCTGGTCCTGCTCGGCCGCCGCGGCTGCGGCACGTCCACCCTGCTCAACCTGCTCGCCGGGCTGACCCTGCCGACCGGCGGGGAGATCCGCTACCGGGGTGCGCCGGTGACCGGGCCGCGCGTCGAGGTCGGCTACCTCAGCCAGCACGACACGCTGCTGCCCTGGCGGGACGTGCGGCGCAACGTGGAGATGCCCCTCGAGCTGCGCGGCGACCCGGCACCGCACCGCGAACGGGCCGCCCGGGAGCTGATCCGCCGGGTCGGGCTGGCCGGGCACGAGGGCCGGTACCCGCGCGAGCTGTCCGGCGGGACCCGGCGGCGGGCGATGCTGGCCCGGCTGCTGGCCGGCGGGCCGGAGACGCTGCTGCTGGACGAGCCGTTCAGCGCCCTCGACGCGCCGCTGCGCGCCGAGCTGCAGGCCGATCTGCTGCGGCTCTGGCAGGGCAGCGGGCAGACCGTGGTGTTCGTGACCCACGACGTCGACGAGGCGCTGACCCTGGCCGACCGGGTGGTGGTGCTCGGCGGCCTCGGCCGCACCCTGCTCGACACCCCGATCCCCCTCCCCCGCCCGCGCGACCCGGCCGACCCCCGCTTCACCACCCTGCGCCGCGCACTGTCCGCTGCGCTGCTCTAGACCGCGGTCTTTCTTTCGGTACGGATACGGAGCGCCCGCCCGCAGGCTACGAGCCGAGTCCCGCCCGTGAGGCCACGCGACACCGCTGCCACCCCGGGCCGCAGCGCGCCTCCGGTTCCCCGGCTGGCCGTGAGGGGTGTGTCCGGGACGCGGAAACACCTCTGGAAACCAGCCGGGCCCGCGCAGGGTTAATCGGTGGCCGGGGCGGAGGGTGCCGGGCAGGGTCGGGGAATGACGAGCAGCGATCTGTGGGATGACGAGACCGCGGAGCGGTATGACGACGAGGCGGCGGAGATGTTCGCGCCGGACGTGCTCGGGCCGGCGGTGGCATTCCTGGCCGGGCTGGCCGGGGACGGGCCGGCGCTGGAGTTCGCGATCGGGACCGGGCGGGTGGCCATTCCGCTGGTGGAACGCGGTATTCCGGTGAGCGGGATCGAATTGTCGGCGCCGATGGCGCAGCGGCTGCGGGAAAAGGATGCCGGCGGGCGGATCCCGGTGGTGATCGGGGACATGGCGACGACGACCGTGCCCGGGAAGTTCTCCCTCGTTTACGTCGTCTGGAACAGCATCGGGAACGTGCGCACCCAGGACGAGCAGGTGGAATGCTTCCGCAACGCGGCCCGGCACCTGGCGCCGGGCGGGCGTTTCGTCATCGAGCTCTGGGTGCCGGGGATCCGGCGGCTCCCACCGGGGCAGGCCGCCGTTCCCTATGCGGTGACCGATCGGCACACCATCTTCGACACCTACGATCTGACCACTCAGCAGGGCACCTCGCACCACTACCGGCGGCGGGCCGACGGCAGCGTGCATTACGGATTCAGCAACTTCCGGTACATCTGGCCGGCCGAATGTGACCTGATGGCGCGGCTCGCCGGGCTGGAACCGGAACGGCGGATCGCCGGCTGGGACGGCGCTCCGTTCACCTCCGACAGCGAGAGTCACGTGTCGGTCTGGCGCCGCCCGCTCTGAGAATTCTCTGAGAACTAATTTACAAGCTTCAATGGCTGCCCGACATCTCGGGCCCCTAGTGTGGATTGCCAGGTACCCCCACATTCCGGCTGAGGAGCGTCTTTTGTCTTCCCCCCGCTTCGCCCCCATCGTCTGGCCGCTGTTCCGCATCGTCGTCGGCCTGCTGTTCGCCTGCCACGGCGCTTCCGGGATCTTCGGGCTGCTCGGCGGCAGCCGTGGCACCGGTGAACCGATCCCGGCCGGCACCTGGCCCGGCTGGTATGCGGCGCTGATCCAGCTCGTCTGCGGCCTGCTCGTGCTGGCCGGCCTGTTCACCCGCCCGGCGGCGCTGCTCGCGTCCGGGTCGATGGCCTACGCGTACTTCGTCGTGCACCAGCCGGAAGGCCTGATGCCGATCGAGAACGGCGGGGTGAACGCGGCGCTCTACGCGTGGACGTTCCTGGTCATCGCGGCGTTCGGGGCGGGGGCGTGGTCGCTGGACGCGCTGATCGCCGGCCGGCGTGGCAAGGCGGACGTGGTCACGGACGAGAAGATCGGGGCGGGGGTCTGAGACCGGACGACCCGGCCGCGCGGGGCGCGGCCGGGTCGGAGGGCGGCCGGGCCTCGCGCGAGACCAGCACGGGACGCGGCTCGTAGCCTACGGACGGGCGCTCCGTAGGCGTACAAAATCGGTCTTAGATCTTGGAGAGCCAGAACGTCAGGCCGATGGATTCGTCGGTGAAGACGCACGGGTCGGTCCAGTCCGGGTCGCCGGCGGCGAAGTCGGTGGCCAGGACCTCGTCGGCGACCAGGTCGCGGTGTTCGGTCAGGGCCAGCGCGGTGTCCTCAGCGTCCGCGCGGTAGCGGAGCCGGATCCGGTCGGAGACCTCGAGGCCGCTGCCCTTGCGGGCCTCCTGGATCTGCCGGATCGCGTCCCGGGCCAGGCCGGCGCGGCGCAGCTCGGGCGTCAGGTGCAGGTCGAGCGCCAGGGTCGCGCCGGAGTCCGAGGCGACCGCCCAGCCCTCCCGCGGCGTCTCGGTGATCACTACCTCGTCCGGGACCAGCGCGATCTGCTCGTCACCGACCGTCACGGTCGCGGTGCCGGTGCTGCGCAGGCTGTCCTTCAGCGCGGCGGCGTCGGTGGCCTGGATCGCGGCCGCGACCTGCTGGACCGCCTTACCGAACCGCTTGCCCAGCGCGCGGAAGTTCGCCTTGGCCGTGGTGTCCACGAGCGAGCCGGCCAGGGGCTCGACCGCGATCACGTTGAGTTCCGCGGAGATCTCGCCGAGCAGCTCGGCGGAGAGGTCGGCGGCGCCGGAGACCAGCGCCCGGGACAGCGGCTGACGGATCTTGAGGCCGGACTCGGCGCGCGCGGTGCGGCCCAGCTCGACCAGTCGCCGCGTCGCCGCCATCTGCACCGAGAGTCCGGTATCGATCAGCGCAGGGTCGGGCTCCGGGTAGGCCGCCAGGTGCACCGACGCCGGCGCCTCGCCCTCGGTCGCGACGACCAGGTCCTGCCAGACCCGCTCGGTCACGAACGGGGTCAGCGGCGCCATCAGCAGCGTCACGGTGCGCAACGCCTCGTGCAGGGTGGCGAGGGCCGCCGGGTCGCCGCGCCAGAACCGGCGGCGGCTGCGCCGCACGTACCAGTTGGAGAGATCGTCGATGAAGGCGGCGATCAGCTTGCCGGTCTCGTGCGGGTCGAACGCCGCGAGAGCCGCGTCGACCTTCACGATGAGCTGCTGCAACTCGGAGAGGACCCAGCGGTCCAGGGCGGAGCGGTCGGCCGGCGCCGGGTCCGCCGCGGTCGGCGTCCAGTTCGCGGTACGACCGTAGAGCGCCTGGAAAGCGACAGTGTTCCAGTAGGTCAGCAGAACCTTGCGGACCACTTCCTGCAACGCGCCGTGACCGACCCGCCGGGCCGACCAGGGTGAGCCGACGGCCGCCATGTACCAGCGCACCGCATCCGCGCCGTGCTGGTCCATCAGCGAGATCGGCTCCAGCACGTTGCCCAGGTGCTTGGACATCTTGCGGCCGTCCTCGGCGAGGATGTGTCCGAGACAGACCACGTTCTCGTACGGCGACCGGTCGAAGACCAGCGTGCCGACGGCCATCAGGGTGTAGAACCAGCCACGGGTCTGGTCGATCGCCTCGGAGATGAACTGGGCCGGGAAGCGGCTCTCGAACAGCTCCTTGTTCTTATACGGGTAGCCGAACTGGGCGAACGGCATGGAACCGGAGTCGTACCAGGCGTCGATGACCTCGGGGACGCGAGTCGCCTCTTCGCCGCAGTGGCCGCAGTCGCCGCACACGATCGTAATATCGTCGATGAATGGACGGTGCGGGTCGGCCAATTCCTGGCCACTCAGCGCGGTCAGCTCGGCGCGGGACCCGATGCAGGTCAGATGACCCTCGGCGCAGCGCCAGATCGGCAGGGGCGTGCCCCAGTACCGGTTGCGCGACAGCGCCCAGTCGACGTTGTTGGTCAGCCAGTCGCCGTACCGGCCGTGCTTGAGGTTCGCCGGCTGCCAGTTGGTCTTCTCGTTCTCGCGCAGCAGCTCGTCGCGTACCGCGGTGGTCCGCACGTACCAGGACGGCTGCGCGTAGTAGATCAGCGCGGTGTGACAGCGCCAGCAGTGCGGGTACTTGTGCTCGTACGGCTCGTGCTTGAACAGCAGGCCGCTCTCGCGCAGCTGCTCCACCAGGGGCTGGTTGGCGTCACGGAAGAACAGGCCGCCGACCAGCGGGACGTCCGCCTCGAACGTGCCGTCCCGGCGCACCGGGTTGATCATCGGCAGGCCGTACGCCCGGCAGCTGGCCAGGTCGTCCGCGCCGAACGCCGGCGACTGGTGGACCAGGCCGGTGCCGCTGTCGGTGGTCACGTAGGTCGCCAGGATCACGATGTGCGCGTCCGGCACCTCGACCAGGTCGAACGGCCGCTGGTACGTCCAGCGCTCCAGCTCCTTGCCGAGGAACGACTCGCCGGTCGGGGTCCAGCCCTCCGGGATCAGCGGCTCGGCCACGATCAGGCGCTCGGTGCCGTCGGTGACCACCACGTACGTCACCGCGGGGTGCACGGCGACGGCGGTGTTCGACACCAGGGTCCACGGTGTGGTCGTCCACACCAGCAGCGAGGTGGTGCCGGCCAGGGGACCGGAGGTGAGCGGGAACCGGACGTAGACCGACGGGTCGACGTCGATCTCGTACCCCTGGTCGAGCTCGTGGTCGGAGAGCGTGGTCTGGTCGCGCGGGCACCACGGGGCCACCCGGAAGTCCTCGACCAGCAGACCCTTGTCGAAGATCTGTTTGAGCGACCACCAGACCGAGTCGATGTACTCCGGGTCCATGGTCCGGTAGGCGTCGTCCATGTCGACCCAGTAGCCCATGCGCTCGGTCAGGGTGGCGAACGCGTCGGTGTGCCGGGTGACCGACTCGCGGCATTTGGCGTTGAACTCGGCGACGCCGTACGCCTCGATGTCCTGCTTGCCGGTGAAGCCCAGCTCCTTCTCCACGGCCAGCTCGACCGGCAGCCCGTGACAGTCCCACCCGGCCTTGCGGGCCACGTGGTAGCCCTTCATGGTCCGGTAGCGCGGGAACATGTCCTTGAAGACCCGCGCCTCGATGTGGTGCGCGCCGGGCATGCCGTTCGCGGTCGGCGGCCCCTCGTAGAACACCCACTCCGGGCGGCCGGCGGACTGCCGCAGGCTCTGCCCGAAGACGTCGCGCTCCTGCCAGAACCGCAGGATGTCATGGTCGAGAGCGGGCAGGTCGACCTGCGCCGGAACCGGGCGATACATAGCAGAAACCCTACTCAGCCCGGTCCGGGCAGCCGGAGGCGACCTTCTCAAAGCTTTTTTGGTACGACGATCCGGCCGGATTCTTGTCAGGGGGTCGGGCTAGGTTCCCGGGCATGACCGCCGATCTGACGTTCGACCGCCTCGTCCCCTGGCTCCGGGAGAACGAGGTCGATCGGGTCGCCGACGCCCTGATCGCGGCGGGTGAGCCGGTGCGCAGGGCGCTGGCCGCTCCCCTGCTGGACTACCTGCACTGCCGCGAACCGGTCCCCTACCCGGTGCCGGACTATCCGATGCACGATCCACGCTGGACCGGCGGCCGGCCGCAGCGACCAGAGGTCGAGCGGGCGCTCCGTTGCAACGACGCCCTGCGGGTGGCCGGCGTCGCGTGCCTGAGCAGCGTGAGCACAGTGGTCGCCTGGATTCGCGACGGCTGGTTCCGCCGGCCCAGCCCAGCGCTCGCCGACACGATCATCCGGGTGCTGCACGCGCCGGGCCGCCCCTCCCCCGCCGCGGTCGCGGTCGCCCTGGCGGCAGGGCTGCGGTCCCGGGCGATCGACCAGCAGTGGTGGCTGGCCGGGCGGCTGCTCGCCGCCACCGGGACGCCCGCCCCGCCGACGGAGCCGGTCCTGCGCGGCTGGCTGCAGCAGACCGGTTATGACGCCGCGCGCCTGCGCGCCGACCCGCACACCCCGGCGCTGCTGCCGCACCTGTTCACCGTCGCGCGGCTCAGCGCGGAGTGGGACCCGGCCGGTCCGGCCGCGTTCGCGGCCCTCGCCGAGGGTGGCGACCGCGGGGTTCTCCTGACCGGCTGCCTGGACCGGCTGGCCCAGGGTGACCGGCCGGCCGCCATCCGCCCGGTCGTCGAGCTGCATCAGCTTCTCGCACCCACCCTCGACGAGAGCGCCTCGTTCTCCCGGAGCTATCTGGTCATGCTGGACAGCCCGCACAGCTCGGTCGCCGCGCTGGCCCTGGAGCGGCTGCGCGCCGTCGACGACGCCGGCCGTCTCGACACCGAGGCGGTGGCCGGGGCGGCGCTGTCGGTGCTGCCCCGCCGGGAGAAGAAACTGGTCCGTGCCCAGCTGGCATGGCTGGACGCGGCGCTGACCCGGAAACCGGATCCGGTGCTGTTCGAGGGGTTGCTGGCGGGTCTGGCCAACGATGCGGTCGAGCTGGCCGAGAGCACGTTGCGCCTGGTGACGAAGCATGTCCGCGCCTTCGGTCCGGCGGAGGGCGACCAGCTGGCCCGGGCGGTCGAGGGGCTGTCCGGCGATCTGCGGTGTCAGGCCGACGCCTTACTGCCCGCGGCCGGTCCGGTCCTCGCCGCTGCGGTGCCAGACGCTGGTGTCTCGCGGGCAGCGCTGGTGCCCGGGCCGATCCCGTCGCTCCCCTCGCTCCCGGCGCTCCCGGCGATCCCGTCGCTCCCGGCGATCCCGTCGCTCCCCGAGCTGGTCGCTGCGGTGCAGGAGCTGCTGCGCAGCGGACTCCAAGTGCCCGTGCTGCTGGAGCAGGTGCTCGACGGGCTGGCCAGGTTCGCCGCCCTCGACCGGGACGGGCTGACCGCCGCGCTGGAGCCTGTCGTCCCGGTGTCAGACCACCCGATGGCCTCCCTGCTCCGCGCCGTAGTGGAGCGGACCTGGACCGACTGGACGCCCGATTACTGGGACCACCGCAGGCCCCCGCCGTACTGGATGCCGTTGGAACGGATCCGGGAGCTGGGCCAGCAGATGGCCACCAACCCACCACCCGCGCTGCTGGCCACCCCGGCCACGGTGGACGGCCACGTCGACCCGCAGCGCATCCTCACCCTGCTCACCGCCGCCGAGCGGGACGGCTGGTCGCCTGGCCCCTACGACTTGTCCCAGGCGCTGCTCCGGCTGCCCCGCACCGCTGGTCGTTCCGGTGCGCCGCTCGATGCCGGGCTCCCTGGCACGGCTCCCACGGCCGAAGCGCTGACCACGCCGGCGGGACGAGCCTTCGCCGGCTGGCTGCGAGATGGTGGGCTGCCGGATCCGGAGGTCGTCACGGTGACCACGGTCCAGCATCGCTGTGCCGGTCCCGGCTGCACCTGCCGCAAGCCGACACGGACCTGGCGGACCACCACCTTCGAGCGGATCGAGCATCCCGCCCTGACCGTGCCGGCCGGGCTGCTCGCGATGCCGGTCGCCGACGCCGCCACCCGCGCGTGCGACTTTCACCGGAAGGCGCCGATGGTCTGCTGGCCGACGATGCTGCCCGGCCACCCGGAGATCATCGCTGCGCAGGCGGTGCCGGAACTGGCCGAGTCCCACCGCGGCGACTACCAGAACCAGCTCGACATCCTCCCGGTGCTGGCGGCCATGCCCGGCCCGTTCGGTCCGGCCATGGCGCTGGCCCTGGCCTACGGCTTCACCGCCGGCCGCGCCTCCGGACGCCGGGCAGCCGTCGACGCGTTCATCGAGCTGGCCGCCCGCGGCGCGCTGGACGGCGCCCTGATCGGCCGCGAACTGGCCCACCTGCAGACCAGCGAGGTCCTGGTGCTCAAACGGGTGGCCGGCTGCCTCACCGAAGCCCTGCGCGCCGGCGCCGCCACCGCGGTCTGGGCAGCCGTGCGCGAACTGCTCCCGGCCGCACTCGCCACCGCCGGCCCCGGAACCCCCGACCTGCTGGTGGCAGCCGAGGCCGCAGCCGCCGCGGCCCACGCCACCGACGACCTGCCCGAGGTGACCGAGATCGCCACCCGCCGCGGCCGAACCCGCCTGATCACCGAAGCCGCCCGCCTGTCCCGCACCCTCACCGACAACCGCCGGCCCTGACATGCCCACCCACCACCAGCCGCTCCCCCGAAGCCCGCCGCTGAGACCGGACCTCGCCACCGCCCACTCCGCGGGGTGGTCAGCCAGGCCCGGCAGCGCCCCCACCGCCGACCGGCAAACCTCACTGCCGCAGACCCGCGCCGGGCACCGAGTGGAATGGTCGGCACTGAGGGCGCAGAGCTGCCGCGACTCCGGGCCGGCGGGTGACGGCCGGCTCGTTATTCGACGACGTCAGCCGCTGACTGGGCCAGGATGCCGCGGACAGCGGTCAGTACCTCGTTGTCGGCGCCGAGGCCGGCCAGGACGCCGATCAGGTAGGCGCCGACCAGGTCGTAGTGCTCCGGGATGATGCCGAGCCCGAAGTGGGCACCGCGCAGATCACGGCCCGTGTATTCCGCGGGGCCGCCGAGCACCTGGCTGAGCAGGGCGACCATGTGCTCCTTGAGGGAGGGCAGGTCGAGGCCCTCGAAGTATGCGGCCAGCCGTTCGTCGCCGAGGATGGCCCGGTAGAGCGCGTCGACCGCGACCGTCACCGCGGGCTGCCCGCCGACACGGGCGAAGAACGATCCGTCCACGAGACCGAAAATAGATGCTCGGCGATGCACTGTCAGCGCCGTGCGGCGTTCCGCCCGGTTTGTCGGAGCTGGCCGACACCGCGCAGCCCGGCATCACCCGGCCCGGCACCGCGGGTGGCGGCGATCCCCGAGGATGGTCGGATGCGAGTGTCGATCATGGTGGGTCAGGTGCCGGCGGTGTGGGACGTGGCGGCGAATCTCGCCACGGTGCGGGAGGTGCTGGCCGAGGCCCGGGCCGGCGATGCCGTGGTGCTCCCGGAGGGAATGCTCTCCGGATACGCCGAGGACCTGAGCCCGCTCGACAACCTCGACCCGGCCGAACTCACCGACGCCATCGCACAGGTGGCAGCGCTCACCCGAGCCCTCGGCGTGCACCTCTTCTGCGGATCACTGCTCCCGGAGAACAACGGCTGGACCAACGCCGGCCTGTACTTCCCACCCACAACCGGCCCCGGAGCAGCCGGACCCGGAGCGGCCGGAGCAGCCGGAGCAGCCGGACCCGGAGCAGCCGGACCCGGAGCGGCCGGGGTAGTCGAGCCCGGAGCGGCCGGGGCAGCCGAGCCTGAAGCGGCCGGAAGCGGCTGCCAGGTCTACCGGAAGATCAATCTGGCGATGAACGAGCGCGGACGGCTGCGGCCAGGCGCCGCTCTGCCGACGTTCGAAGTCGCGCCGGGCGACGAGGCGGCCGACGGTCCCGGCGGGACCGACCGGCGGTTCCTGGTCGGGATGCAGCTGTGCCGGGAGATCAGGTTTCCGGAGCAGTGGCAGCACCTCGCGGCGGCCGGAACCGACCTGTTCGCCTACCTCACCAACGCGGCGAACCGGAACGAGCCGCCCGGCGTCTGGCGCAGCCACCTGATCAGCCGAGCCGCCGAGAACCAGCGCTTCCTGGCCGCCGCGAACATCGCCCACCCGGACCAGCACTGCCCCAGCATGATCGTCTCCCCGCGCGGCGAGGTCCTCGCCGAACTCCCACCCGGCAGCCCCGGCCTGCTGCGCCACACCGCCGACCTAGCCGACAACAGCCGCTGGTACCTCGACCAGCGCCGCCACGACGTGCTGCCCTCCACCTACCACGGCGCCTGACCACAACACCTACGTGGGGACTTTCGGCGCGCACCGCACCACAACTTCACACACACCACGGGCGCCAGGACTACGTGGGGACTTTCGGCGCCCAGCGCACCACAACTCCACACACACCGCGGGTACCGGGGCTGCGTGGGGACTTTCGGCGCCCAGCGCACCACAACTTCACACACATGGCGGGGGCTGGGGCTGCGTGGGGACTTTCGGCGCCCAGCGCACCACAACTTCACACACATGGCGGGGGCTGGGGCTGCGTGGGGAC
>NZ_LLZH01000309.1:0-56520 GCF_001509495.1 Actinoplanes awajinensis subsp. mycoplanecinus
AGCCATGATCGCGCCCTAACTCCCCACGCAGTGCTCGTCGCGCGCTTGCGTGGGGGGTTTGGGTGCGGAGCGCGCCGTAATTTCACACGTAGTGCTCGTCGCGGGCTTGTGTGGGGAGTTTGGGTGCGGAGCGCGCCGTAATTTCACACGTAGTGCTCGTGACGGGTTTGTGTGGGGAGTTTGGGTGTGGAGTGCGCTGTAATTCCCCACGCTGTGGGGTTGGTGGTGGATGGGGGAGCTGTTGTGCGGGTGGAGCTGGTTGATGGGGACATCACTGGGCAGCGGGTGGACGTGGTGGTGAACGCGGCCAACTCGTCGCTGCTCGGTGGGGGTGGGGTGGACGGCGCGATTCATCGCAAGGGCGGGCCGGAGATCCTCGCGGAGACTCGAGCGTTGCGGGCGGCGAAATACGGTCGCGGGCTGCCGGTCGGCCAGGCGGTCTCGACGACGGCGGGGCGGTTGCCGGCGCGCTGGGTGGTGCATACCGTCGGGCCGGTGTTCAGCGCGACCGAGGACCGGTCCGAGCTGCTCCGGGCGTGTTACGCGAACTCGCTGCGGGTGGCCGACGGGCTGGGCGCCGAGACGGTGGCCTTTCCGCTGATCTCGGCGGGGATCTACCGCTGGCCGGTCGAGGACGCGGTCCGGCAGGCGCTGGGAGTGCTGCGCGCGGCCGAGCCGGAGCACCTGCGTACGGCGTACCTCGTCCTGTTCGGCGCCGAAACCGCAGCGGTCGCCCGCGCGGTAGCCGACGCCCAGCCGTAGCGGAAAACCCGCGCGGTGGCGGACGCCCGGCCGTAGCGGGAAGCCCTCGGCGGGGTCGGGCGGGGTCAGGCGGAGTCGCGGACGATCAGTTCGGTGGGTAGGACTATCGACTCCGGTACGTCGGGTTCGCCGCTGATCAGGCGGAGCATCTGGCGGGCCAGGGTGCGGCCCATCTCGCCGATCGGCTGGCGGACCGTGGTCAGCGGCGGGTCGCTGTACCGGCTGATCTCGAAGTCGTCGAAGCCGATCACCGCGACGTCGGCGGGCACCCGCCGTCCGGCCTCGCGCAGCGCCAGCAGCGCGCCGTGCGCCATCAGGTCGGAGGCGACGAAGACCGCGTCCAGCGCCGGGTCCTGGGCGAGCAGTGTGCGCATCCCGGTGATCCCGGACTCCCGGGTGAAGTCGCCGGCCACCACCAGCTCCGGCAGGCCGGCCGAGCGGAGCGTGTCGGTGTATCCGGCGAGGCGTTCCACCCCGGCGACCATGTCCTGCGGGCCGGCGATCGTGGCGATCCGCTGGCGACCGGTTCCGATCAGGTGGCGGACCGCGGCGGCGACTCCGCCGGCGTGGTCGACGTCGACGTACGGAACCGGGGGTTCGGCGTTCATCGGGCGGCCGCTGCAGATCACCGGGATGCCGCGCCGGGCCAGCGCGCCGGGCAGCGGGTCCGCGCCGTGGATCGAGGCGAACATGACGCCGTCGACGTGGCCGGCCACCGCGTAGCGCTCGACGCGGTGGTGGCCGGCCTCGGAGCCGGTCATCATCAGCACGAGCTGCTTGTCGGCCGCTTCCAGCTCCATCCCGACGCCGCGGATGATGGCCGGGAAGAACAGATCGTCGGAGAAGACCCGGTTGGCCGTTTCCGGCAGGATCAGCGCGATCGAGTCGGTGCGCTGGGTGACCAGGCTGCGGGCGGCCTGATTCGGTACGTACCCGAGCTCCTCGACCGCGTGGTTGACCGCCTCCCGGATGGTGGCCGCCACCGTGGTCGAGCCGTTGACGACGCGGGAGACGGTCGCGCGGGACACCCCGGCGCGCCGGGCCACCGCCTCCAGGGTCGGGCGCTCCCGCGTCGTCACAAAACGCTCCTCAATAAAGGCGGGCTACTCGAGCCCGTTACGCCGGATCACCTCGCGGTACCACTTGGCGCTGTCCTTGAGCACGCGCTGCTGCGTCGTGTAGTCGACGTGCACGATACCGAAGCGCTTCTTGTAGCCCTCGGCCCATTCGAAGTTGTCCATCAGCGACCAGAGGAAGTATCCACGCAGGTCCACTCCGGCGGCCAGGGCGTCGTGGCAGGCGCGCAGGTGGCCGTCGACGTAGTCGATCCGGCGCTGGTCGGGAACGTTGCCGTCGGCCGCCGGGCCCTCGGGGAACGCCGCGCCGTTCTCGGTGATCATCATTGGGGTGCCCGGGTAGTCCCGGTGCAGGCGGGTGAGCAGCCGGGTCAGGCTGGCCGGCTCGATCGGCCAGTTCATGTCGGTGACCGGGCCGACCGGCGGCCGGAACGCGATGCCCTCGCTGCCCGGGTAGTCCAGCGCGCCGGGGGCGCCGGGCTTCGCCGAGACGTACGCCGGGTTGTAGAAGTTGATCCCCAGCACGTCGATCGGCTGGTTGATGATCTTCAGGTCGCCGTCCTGGACGAACGCCAGGTCGGTGAGCCGGGCGACGTGCTCGAGGACGTCCGCCGGGTATTCGCCGCGCAGCAGCGGGTCCAGGAAGATCCGGTTGGCCAGGCCGTCGATCAGGCGGGCAGCGTCCCGGTCGGCGGCGTTCTCCGGGTCGACCGGGTAGACCTCGCACGGGTTCAGCGTGATGCTGACCCGCTGGGCGCCGGCCGCGCGGAGCGCCTGCGTCGCCAGGCCGTGACCGAGGTTCAGGTGGTGCACGGCGGCCAGGGACGCCGCCGGGTCCTTGACGCCGGGGGCGTGGATGCCGGACGCGTACCCGAGGTAGGCCGAGCACCACGGCTCGTTCAGCGTGGTCCAGGTGGCCACCCGGTCACCGAGCCGGCGGTACACGATCTCGGCGTACTCGGCGAAGGCCTCGGCGGTCGCCCGGTTGGTCCAGCCGCCGTGGTCCTCGAGGGTCTGCGGCAGGTCCCAGTGGTACAGCGTCACGGTCGGGTCGATGCCCTTGGCGAGCAGCTCGTCGGTGAGCCGGTCGTAGAAGTCGAGCCCCTTGGTGTTGACCGGGCCGGTGCCGTCCGGGCGGATCCGGGGCCAGGCGACCGAGAACCGGTACGAGGCCAGCCCCAGGTCGGCCATCAGCGCCACGTCGTCGACGTACCGGTGGTAGTGGTCGCAGGCGATGTCGCCGGTGTGGCCGGCGTACACCTTTCCGGGCGTACGGCTGAAGGTGTCCCAGATGGACGGGCCGCGACCGTCCTCCCGCGCCGCACCCTCGATCTGGTACGAGGCCGTGGCCGCGCCCCAGACGAAGCCGTCGGGGAAGGTGATCCCCGCACGCGCCGGCTGCGCCGACGTGGACGTGACGGTTGCCGTCATGTCTTCACCGCTTCCTTGATCCGCTGAACTTAACCGGTTCACTATACCTATTTGCTGAGCTTCGCTCAGCGGCGATTTGCCCTGAAAGTCGACGAGTTAGAGCCGATTTCCGGTGCCCGCAAACCCGGCGGGTACCAGAAATCGGCTCTAACTCGTCGACGGCAAATCGCGAACCTCCACGGGGTGGGGGCGCGTCCAGCGGTGAGGAAGTGGAGCCCGGTCAGCCGGTGCGGAGGGCTTGGAACAGGCGGGGGTCGCCGGTTTGGGCCGGAGGGGTGAGGGGTGTGCGGCCCATCAGGGTGAGCTGGAGGTCGCTGGCGGTGCCGGTGGCCTTGGCTCGGGCGTGGTGGTCGTCGGTGTCGAGGATGGTGCCGGTGTCCAGCAGGGCGATGCCGGTGCCGCGCAGCCGGACGAACCACTCGGTCTCGGCGTCCGTGCCGACCAGGTGGACCACGCCGTGCAGGTCGGTGGGGCCCAGCCGCTTGCCGGCCGGCAGCCAGGTGTCCAGGATCTCGGCGACCCCGTCGGTGGCGAGCTTGGTCTCGATCGGGGTGGGTCGCCCGGCGGCCGCCTCGGCGTCCCAGCGGTGCACCGACAGTTCGTGCGCGAGCCGGCGGTCCCAGAAGGCCGCCTTCTTCGGCTGGGGCGCCCAGTTCCACGCCGGATAGTCCGGGTCGAGCGCCTCGAGCGTCTCGATCGTGCCGGTGACCTCGCGGCGCAGCTGGTCGAGTGCCTCGTCCCAGCCCGGCCGGGGGTCCGCGTCCGGCGCCACCGTGGGCCGGTCGGTCACCCCGCGGGTGACCGTGGCGCGGACCCAGCGCAGCAGGCCGGTGACGTGGTGGGCCAGGTCGCCGGTGGTCCAGTCGGGGACGTCCGGCACGGGAGCGTCGGGACCGGTCTCGGCCACGGCGTCCCGCAGGGCCGGGCCGTCGGCGCGCAGCGCCGCCAGCCAGAAGTCCTTCGTCCCGTGCAACCTGTTCATCGCAGTCGTCTCCCGCTCGGCCGGACCGCCGGTGAATCACTCTGCCCTATGAGCTTAGGGTGAACGTCGTGCCCGACGCATACGCCGATCATCTGACTGACGATAACTACGAGGCTGACGCTGTTCCGGCTGCGGACCGAATGCTGGCGGTATATACGACGCTACGCCTAGGTGGCCCGGCCGGCACGGTGACCACCGCTGTCGAGACGGACGAAGCGGTCGCGGTGGTGCGTAAGGCCACGGCCGAGGGACGCCCGTTCCTGATCCTGGCCGGTGGCAGCAACGTGGTGATCGGTGACGCGGGCTTCGACGGCGAGGTGCTGGTGCTGCGCAACCGCGGCGTCGAGGTGGTGGCGGAGGGCAACGGCGAGGTCGTGGTCCGGGTCGCCGCCGGCGAGCCGTGGGACGACTTCGTCGGGTACGCGGTGGCGAACGGCTGGTCCGGCGTCGAGTGCCTGTCCGGCATCCCCGGTTCGGCCGGCGCCACCCCGATCCAGAACGTCGGCGCGTACGGCCAGGAGGTCGAGCAGACCATCGTGGCGGTGCACGCCTACGACCGGGTCGCCGACGAGCAGCTGGTGCTGACCCCGGCCGAGTGCGGTTTTGGCTACCGCTCGAGCGTGTTCAAGCACAGCGACCGTCACCTGGTCACCGCGGTCGACTTCCGGCTGGCGACCGACGGGCTCTCCGCCCCGATCCGGTACGCCGAGCTGGCCCGGCAGCTGGGCGCCGAGGCCGGCGACCGGGTGCCGGTGGCGCAGGCCCGGCAGACGGTCCTGCAGCTGCGCGCCGGTAAGGGCATGGTGCTCGACCCGGCCGACCGGGACACCTGGTCGGTGGGCTCGTTCTTCACCAACCCGGTGGTGCCGGCCGCGTTCTTCGCGGAGCTGACCACGACCCGTGGCGGCATGCCGCACTGGCCGGGCGAGAACGGCACCGTGAAGATCCCGGCGGCCTGGCTGATCGAGAACGCCGGGTTCCCGAAGGGCTTCGCCGGCGCCGGGGTCTCGATCTCCACCAAGCACACCCTGGCGCTGACCAACCGCGGTTCGGGCGACACGGCCGCGCTGCTGGACCTGGCCCGGACCATCCGGGACGGGGTACGCGACCGCTTCGGCGTCGAACTGCACCCCGAACCGGTGCTGGTCGGCGTCGAGTTCTAGACGCGGGACGAACCGGTTCAGCGCCAGCCGAACACCTGGGTGTAGTAGGGCGTGCCGTCCGACGCGTACACGATGGCCGCGCCGATCTTCTTGGCCCCGCAGTTCAGGATGTTGGCGCGGTGCCCCGGGCTTTCCATCCACGCCTTCATCACCTCGGGCGCGGTCGGGTAGCCCCAGGCGATGTTCTCGCCGGCCGGGGTGCGGTACCCGGCCCGCTGCGCCCGCATGGAGAAGGTGGAGCCGTCCCGCCACACGTGGCTGAACAGCCGGGTCCGGGCCATGTAGTAGCTCTGTGCCACCGACGCCAGGATCAGCTCGTGGTCCAGGCCGACCCGGGGGCAGCCGGCCGCCCGGCGTTCCCGGTTGGTCAGCCGGACGACCTGGTGCATCAGGCTGCGGGCGCGGGCCTTCTCCGGGTCCGGGGTGGCCGCGCCGGCCGGTGCGGCCTCGACGTTCGGCGTGATCGGCGCGGCCGGGGTGCGCGGTGTCGTCGCCGGGCCGGGTGACGTCGTGGCCGGCTCCGGAACCGTGTCGGTGACGACCGGCGTGGGCTGGCCCGGCGGCCGGTCCGGTACCACCGGTCCCTGGGCGTTCACCGCGTGCGGCAGCGCGAACAGAGCGGCGGGCAGGGCGAGCAGCGCGGGCGCGGCCGCTAGCGCGGAGGCGCGGCGTACCACCTTGTCGAGCACGGGTTCCTCCCGGATCCGTGGCGGACGCGATTCGTCCACCAGGGATATCGGACCCTTTACTTCGTCCCGTGTCACATCTTTCGCGGAACGGCGGAAATGCCGTACAAGAAATGAAAAGCTGAGGGGATCGGCGGCCCGCAGGCGGGCAGCGGAGCGTGATTAGCGCCTGACATCCGTCTTGGCCGGATCCTTCGGCGACCGGCCGGTGTACAGGGTCTTTGCCCGCTAAACTGTGACTGTCCGTAAATAGGCGATGACATCACGCTATGGTGTTTTTGCGCCTTTGAATTTCTCCCGTCCGCGGTCGCGCGGACGGTGCCAAGCGAGACACCGAACTTCCCACCGCCGCCTGCGGCGCGAGGGAGATCGGCCGTGCCCGAAAACGGGTGCGAGCACGGGTTGGGGGCAGGGTGAACACACGATGAGTCGCCTACTCGTGGTCGAAGACGACCCGGACATCGCACTCGCCCTGCGGCTGTTGTTCAGCCGCGCCGGGTACGAGGTGGCCCACGCCGCGGACGGGCGTTCCGGCCTCAAGGAGGCGTACGCCGAGCACCCCGATCTGGTGGTGCTCGACGTGGGTCTGCCGGAGATGGACGGCTGGCAGGTACTGGAACGTCTCCGCGACGTCTCGGACGTGCCGGTGCTGGTGCTGACCGCGCACGGGCAGGAAGCGGAGAAGGTCCGCGGCCTGCGTGGTGGCGCGGATGACTATCTGACCAAGCCGTTCGCCAACAACGAGCTGCTGGCCCGGGTGGAGGCGCTGCTGCGCCGCTCGTCCACCGGGCAGAACAGCTGGGCCAGCCAGATCTACGACGACGGCCTGGTGCACCTGGATCCGACCAAGCGCCGGGTCTACGTCAAGGGGGACGAGAAGCGGCTCACGCCGACCGAGTTCCGCCTGCTGAACGCGCTGGTGCGGCACGCCGGCGCGGTGCTCTCGCCGAATCAGCTGCTCACACAGGCGTGGGACGACCCGACCGGCATCGGCCAGGAGCGGGTCAAGTTCGCGGTGCTGCGATTGCGGCGCAAGCTCGGCTGGTCCGATCCCGAGGAATCACCGATCGAATCGGTGCGCGGGTTCGGCTATCGCTACCGCCGCCCGGGCGGGGAAGCCTGAGAAGTCGGGCGTACCGGGTGAGTCTTCTCAGTTGGTGCCCGTCAGGGTCGATGAGGGCTGTGAAGCCGAGCAGGAGGTAGGTGTCGTGGAAGACCTTGGCGAGATCGTCGGCGAATTCCTGATGGAATCGCACGAGAACCTGGACCAGATCGACCGGGACCTCGTGAGCCTGGAGCAGGAACCGAACTCGCGTGATCTGATCTCCCGCATCTTCCGGGCGATCCACACGATCAAGGGCACCAGCGGGTTCCTGGCGTTCTCCCGGTTGGAGAAGCTGGCGCACGCGGGTGAGTCCCTGCTGTCCCGATTGCGGGACGGCGTCCAGCCGGTCACCCCGGAGACCATTACCGTTCTGCTCGTCACCATCGACGGTGTCCGCTCGCTGCTCGCCTCGATCGAGGAGAACGGCACCGAGTCCGAGGTCGACATCGACAGCATCATCGTCAAGGTCAACGCGCAGATGAACGCGCCGGCCGAGGTGAAGGCGGAGGCTCCGGCCGCCGCCGCGCCCGTCGCCGAGGCCGCTCCGGCCGCGGACGGCGAAGCGCCGGTGCCGCTCGACGAGACGCCGGCCCGCCCGGTGCCCGAGCCGGTCGCCGAACAGCGGCAACCGCTGGGCCAGATCCTGGTCGAGGCGGGCGCCGCCCAGCCGGGCGACGTGTCCACCGCGCTGCAGCAGCAGATCGAGGGCGACGAGCGCAAGCTCGGCACCATCCTGCTGGACGAGGGCAAGACCCAGCCGGCCGCGGTGAACGAGGCCCTGCAGTCGCAGGCGGCGCCGAAGCGGAGCATCGCGGACAGCGCGATCCGGGTCGACGTCGACCTCCTGGACACCCTGCTGAACATGGTCGGCGAGCTGGTGCTCGCCCGTAACCAGCTGGTTCGCGGGGTCATGGAGATCGGCGACTCCGGCCTGGTGCGCAGCGCCCAGCGACTCGGCATGATCACCAGCGAGTTGCAGGCCGGCATCATGAAGACCCGGATGCAGCCCATCGAACACATCTGGTCGAAGCTGCCCCGCGTCGTCCGGGACCTGAGCAACTCGCTCGGCAAACAGGTCCAGCTGGTGATGCAGGGCAAGGACACCGAGCTCGACCGGAGCCTGCTCGAGGCGGTCAAGGACCCGCTGACCCACCTGGTGCGCAACGCGGTCGACCACGGCATCGAGGAACCCGAGCGCCGGATCGCCGCCGGCAAGGGAGCCGAGGGCACGCTGACGCTCCGCGCGTACCACGAGGGCGGGCACGTCGCGGTCGAGGTCGCCGACGACGGCGCCGGCCTGGACGTCGACCGGATCGCGGCTAAGGCAGTGGAGAAGGGCTTGCTCCGTCCGGACCAGGTCGCGAACATGGACCGGCGCGACATCATGGCGATGGTCTTCCAACCCGGCTTCTCCACCGCCGCCAAGGTCACCAACGTCTCCGGCCGCGGTGTCGGCATGGACGTGGTCAAGACCAACATCGAGAACATCGGTGGTGCGGTCAGCGTCGACTCGACGCCCGGCGGGGGTACGGTCTGGCGGCTCACCATCCCGCTGACCCTGGCCATCATCCAGGCGCTCACCGTCGACTGCGGTGAGCACCGGTACGTGGTCCCGCAGGTCGCGGTGCTCGAGCTGGTCTTCATCGACGGACAGTCCACCAAGATCGAGTACGCCTCGGGCGCCCCGGTCTACCGCCTGCGCGGCAAACTGCTGCCGCTGATCCGGCTGGACCGCGCGCTCGGCCTGGAGGTCGGTGGCGACCAGGGCGTCTACATCATGGTGCTGCAGGCCGACGGCCGCCGGTTCGGCATGGTCGTGGACCGGGTGCTGAACACTGAAGAAGTCGTGGTCAAGGCCCTGAACACCCGGTTCAAGGACATCGGCCTGTACGCCGGCGCGACGATCCTCGGCGACGGCAAGGTCGGCCTGATCCTGGACGTGTCGTCGCTGGCCCGCCGCTCCCACCTGGCCGTCGACTCGGAACGCGAGAACGTCGTCGCCAACTCGAAGGCCTCCGGCGAGGGCAAGATGCAGCGCCTGCTGGTCACCGCGGTCGGCGAACGCCGGGTGGCGATCCCGCTGGACACGGTCACCCGGCTCGAGGAGTTCCCCAAGGACCGGATCGAACACGCCGGCTCCCGCGAAGTCGTGCAGTACCGAGGGCAGATCCTGCCGCTGGTGCGGTTGTCGCACCTGCTCGGCGCGTACGGCGAGGAGCCCGAGGGCGACACCGTGTCGGTGGTCGTCTACAGCGAGGGCGGACGGAGCGTGGCGCTGGTGGTCGACCGGATCGTGGACATCGCCGAGAACTCGACGGCGGCACGCCGGGACGCCGAGGAGGACGGGCTGGTCGGTACCGCGGTGATCCAGCAACGGGTCACCGAGTTGCTCGACGTACGCCGGGCCATCCTCGCCGCCGATCCGAACTTCTACAGCGACGCGTCCGACGACATGCTGGTGGAGGCCTGAGATGGCGAGTCGCCAGTTCGCCACCTTCGAGGTGGACGGCCAGCTCTTCGGCGTCGAGGTGCACACCGTGCAGGAGGTGCTCTCGTACAACGAGTACACCGCGGTGCCGCTCGCGCCGAAGGCCGTCGGTGGCCTGTTCAACCTGCGGGGCCAGGTGATCGCGGCGGTCGACCTGCGGGTCCAGCTCGGGCTCCCCCGGCAGACGCTGCAGGGACCGGTGATGAACGTGATCCTGCGCGGCGACGGCGAGCCGGTGAGCCTGCTGGTCGACAAGATCGGTGAGGTGGTCGACCTGGACGACGAGACGTTCGAGCCACCACCGGACACCCTCAGCGGCCCGACCCGGGAGCTGGTGGTCGGCACGTTCAAACTGGACGGACGGTTGATGCTCGCCCTCGACGTCAACCAGGCGGTCGACACGTACCGCGCCACCAACTGATGTACAGCCTGGTCAGCGCCCCGGTCCTGGGCTTCGACCTGACCCGCCTGCCGGGCGGGTCGGCGGCGGCCGACGTCATGCTGCGCGCGCTGCGCCTGCAGGTCGCCGACCTGCCGGTGCTCGCCGCGCGGCTGCCGGACGAGGACACCCGGGGCCCGCTCTGGGTCGAGGTGGAGAGCGCCGCGCGCCGGATGCCGAGCCTCAAGGGGATGTCGAAGGACGACCCGGCCGGTAACCTCGCCCTGGTCGAGCGCGCGCCGATCGGTTCGGTCGACTCGTTGCTCACCTGCCTGCGTTACGACGTGATGTCGTGGACCTGGGAGGGCACCGGCCGGGCCGCCCGGCAGACCGAGGAGGCGTCCGGCGCGACCGCGCTGCTCTGCGACGCCGCGGTCGCCTGTTACCTGCGCGAGGTCCTGGACGACGACACCCGCCGCCGCCTCGGCGCCGGCTGGGTGTCCGCGGTGCGCAAGCTGCCGACCGGCGCCCCGATCGACCTCGGCCCGCACCACTACACGGTCTCCGCCCTGCTCGACCGGCTGCAAACGCTGCGGCCGGAGGACCGGCAACGGGTGTCGACGGCCGCCGACGACGCCCGGCGCAACACCGCGGGCTGGTCGCCCGCCGTGCACTCGGCGTCCTGGGCGGCGTATCTCTCGGATCGGGTCCGTACCGCCGCCGCGGCGCAGATGCTGCTGGTGCAGGCGGTGGACACGGCCGGCATTCCGCTGGCCGACCGGGCCGGTGGGGTCTGGAACATGCTCAGCGGCGCCGTTCAGGCGCTGGTGGTTCGCGATCTGCTGGACACCGCAACGGCGCACCGGCTGCTCGCGCCGGTGGTTGCGGCACTCGGTCCGGCCTGGCTCGGTTGAAGGGAGTGGTCGAATGATCTCGGTTCTCGTCGTCGACGATTCCGTGGTGGTCCGGCGGCTGATCGTCGACGCTCTCGGGGATGCTCCGGGCATCCAGGTGGTCGGCACCGCGGCGAACGGCCTGCTGGCCCAAGCCAAGATCGATCAGCTCAAGCCCGACGTGGTCACCATGGATATCGAGATGCCGCAGATGGACGGCATTGAAGCCGTTCGTGAGCTGCGGAAACGGCACGCGGCACTGCCGGTGATCATGTTCAGCACGCTGTCCGCGGCGGGTGCCAGCGCCACCCTGGAGGCACTTGCCGCCGGCGCGACCGACTACGTCACCAAGCCCAGCAACGTGGGCTCGGTCAAGGAGTCCATCCAGGCGGTGCGGGACCAGCTCGTACCGAAGATCCAAGCGCTCGGCGGACGCCGCCGGACGCCGCCGCCGTCCGCGCCACCGCGTGGTCCGGCGCCGGCCGCCGGGCTGCGTCCCGGTGCCGCGGCGCCGGGACGGCCCGGCCCGCCACCGCCGCCCGGCGCGGCCCGCCCACCCGCCTCCGGACCGGTGCCGGCTCGGCCCGCTGCCGCCCGCCGCGGCGGGCCGCAGGGCCGGATCGACATCCTGGCGATCGGCTCCTCCACCGGCGGCCCGGACGCGCTCACCAAGGTGCTGCTCGGTCTGCCCGCGGACCTGGCGGTGCCCGTGGTGATCACCCAGCACATGCCGCCGGTCTTCACCAAGATGTTCGCCGAGCGGCTGGACCGCAGCACCCCGCTGAAGGTGGTGGAGGCCGGTGACGGCATGGAGCTCACCGCCGGCACGGTCTACATCGCGCCCGGCGACCGGCACCTGGTCTTCAACCGCCGGGGCACGGCGACGCTGACCCAGCTCAGCAACGCACCACAGGAGAACTCCTGCCGACCGGCCGTGGACGTGATGTTCCGGTCGGTGGCGGCGCTGTACGGCGGCACTGCCTTCGCTGCCGTCCTCACCGGCATGGGACAAGACGGACGGGGTGGTGCGAAAGTGCTACGAGACGCGGGCTGCGAGATCTTGGCGCAGGACGAGGCGAGTTCGGTGGTCTGGGGCATGCCCGGCGCCGTGGTCGGTGCGGGCCTCGCGGACGAGGTGCTGCCGCTGGACCGGATAGCGGGCGCGCTGCTCAACCGGGTTCGCGTGGGACGGTCCGCGGCGGTGGCGCGATGACCCTCTCGCAATCGGACTTCTCGTTCGTCTCCAATCTGGTCCGCAAGGAAGCCTCGATCGTGCTGGCCCCGGGCAAGGAGTACCTGGTCGAGGCGCGACTGATCCCGGTCGCCCGCGCGGTCGGCGCGGCGAACGTCAACGAGTTCCTGGCCGACCTGCAGCGCCGGCCCAACCCGCAGTTCCAGCGCAAGATCATCGACGCGCTGACCACCAACGAGACGTCCTGGTTCCGGGACCGGGAGCCGTTCTCCGCGCTCACCGACGTGGTGCTCCCCGAGCTGGTGAAGTCCCGGGCGGCCACCCGCAAGCTGCGCTTCTGGTCGGCGGCGAGCTCCAGCGGTCAGGAGGCGTACAGCCTGGCGATCACCATGCAGGAGAACCTGCCGGCCGGCTGGAACTACGAGATCCAGGGCACCGACATCTCGCACACCATGGTCGAGCGCGCCTCGAAGGGCGAGTACAGCCAGGTCGAGGTGAACCGCGGCTTGGCCGCCACTCAGCTGGTGCAGTACTTCGAGCGGGCCGGCGCGCACTGGCGGATCATCCAGCCGCTGCGCCGGAACGTGTCGTTCAAGCACATGAGCCTGACCGCGCCGTTCCCGCCGATGCAACCGTTCGACGTGATCTTCCTGCGCAACGTCCTCATCTACTTCGACGTGGCCACCAAGCGCCAGGTGCTGCAGCAGGCCGCGAAGCTGCTGCGCCCGGACGGCTGGCTGTTCCTCGGGGCGGCCGAGACGACGATCGGGATCGACGACAACTATGAGCGGGTGGCCGCTGGCCGCACATCCGCGTACCGAATCCGTAACGCGGTGCCTGCGGGCGCCGGGAGAAGGGGATGACGCCGATGCGCGCCATGGTGATCGACGATTCGCGCGCGATGCGCATGATCCTCAAGCGCATCGTCACGAAGCTGAGCTTCGAGGCGGTTGAGGCGGGTGACGGCAAGGAGGCTCTCGATCTCCTCGCCGACATGACCGAGGTGCCGGAACTGGCCCTCATCGACTGGAACATGCCCAACATGAACGGGCTCGAGTTCGTCGTGAAGGTCCGGGCCGACCCGCGGCTGCGGGAGATGACCCTGGTGATGGTCACCACCGAGAGCGAACAGAGTCAGATCGTCCGCGCACTCGCCGCGGGCGCCCACGAGTACGTGATCAAGCCCTTCACCGAGGGCGCCATGATCGAGAAGCTGGCCCTGCTGGGCCTCGTGCCGACCGGAGCAAACTCATGAGTGTCGAAGTCGAGGTGGACGAGAACGACCTCGCGGAGATGGTGGAACAGGTCTGGGAGTCATATCTGGATCCGGAGGGCGTGAGCCCGCTGATCCCGACGTACGACGAGAACCAGCCCTCCGAGGTGCACTCCTCGGTCTCCATCACCGGGTCGTGGAGCGGCCACATCGTGTACGCGTCGTCCCGGGCCGCCGCCCAGCGCGCCGCGGCCGCCTTCCTGGCGATGGAGCAGGAGGAGGTCAGCGAGGAGGACATCTCCGACACGCTCGGCGAACTGGCGAACATCGTCGGCGGCAACGTCAAGGCGATGCTCCCGGCGGGAGCGCACCTGTCCCTCCCGCAAGTTTCCCTCGCGCCGGAGGCTTCGGCGCGCTTTCCGAACACCAAACGAATCACCGGCGTCTATGGGCTCTGGGAGGGCGAGCCGGTGTCCATTTCGATGTGGCAGAGCAGCACCGACACGAAGGAGGAGGGTGCATGAAGATCCTGATTGCTGATGACAGCCGGGTGATGCGGCAGATCGTCGTTCGTACCCTGCGGCAGGCCGGTTTCGGCGACCACGCCCTGATCGAGGCTGCTGACGGGCAGGAGGCGTTCGACAAGACCACGGCGGAGCAGCCGGATCTGGTGATCTCCGACTGGAATATGCCGCATCTGACCGGTATCGAGGTGTTGCGACAACTCCGCGCCGCCGGCAACAGCGTCAAATTCGGTTTTGTCACCTCGGAGTGCACGCCCGAGATGAAGACCGCCGCCGAAGCCTCGGGTTCGGCCTTCTTCATCGTCAAGCCTTTCACCGCTGAGCGATTCGACGAAGTTTTCGCTCCTATTTTGGGATGATTACGACATGTCAGACGTCTCGGTTCTTCCCGGCTCACTAGCCGTACGCAACCTGTTCGAGGACCTCCTCGGCCGTGAGGTGACCGTCAGTCCCGGTGACCCGCTCAGCGCGGAAGAGGTCCGGACCGCCACGGTGGCCATCTTCACCGACGCCGGCCAGAAGATCTACGCGTCGATGGGCCTGCAACTGAGTCTGGCGGCCAACGCCGGCGCCGCGCTCGGTCTGCTGCCGCCCGGTGCCGCCGAGGACAGCATCGACGAGAAGCAGCTCTTCCCGAACCTGGCGGAGAACGTCTTCGAGCTGTGCAACATCTTCACCAGCCTCCTCAACAAGGAGGGGGCGCCGCACGTCAAGCTCTACCAGGTGATCTACCCGGGCATGGAGCTGCCGAGCGACGCCCGGGCGGTGCTGCTCGCCCTGGGTCGCCGGCTTGACCTGATGGTCGAGGTGAGCCGGTACGGCAAGGGCAAGCTCAGCATCTCGCTGGCACCCTGAGGACGTCGCGCGACCGCGAACGTACGCGGAAAATTGAAGATCCGAAATTGCGGGCCCGCCGATCCGGCGGGCCCGCAAATTTGTCCCTAAGAAAATCTCATGCCGGGCCGAAGCTTAGGTTGAGCCACCAAGGGACAGGAGATGTCAATGACCTCGCCGACCTCTGGAATGGGCGCCACCGGTGCCTCTTCGGAAGCCGCACAGGCGGCAGCCGCGAAAGCCGCCGCAGCCGCGAAGGCCGCCGCCAAGGACAACGACCTCGGCGACAAGGACACCTTCATGAAGCTGCTGGTGGCTCAGCTCAAGTACCAGGACCCGTCGAATCCCGCGGATTCCACCCAGTTCCTGGCGCAGACCGCGCAGTTCACGCAGGTCGAGAAGCTGGAAGACATGCTCAGCATGATGAAGGGCCAGCGGATGGTCAGCGCCAGCCAACTGGTCGGCAAGACCGTCAAGTACATGGACCAGCTCGGTGCTTATCAGACCGGTGTGGTCGCCGCGGCAAAGCTCAACGGAGACAGCGAACCGATGCTCAAGGTCGGGAACACGGATGTAGAGCTGTCCAAGGTCACGGAGATTCAGCAGACCGCTTGATTCGCATTCCTCGTCCTACTTCTCTTTCGCGAAGGAAGAACCCTTTATGCTGCGTTCTCTTTACTCCGGTATCAGTGGCCTGCACGCGCACCAGCAGATGATGGATGTCACCGGCAACAACATCGCGAACGTCAACACGGTGGGCTACAAGTCGACCTCGGTCCAGTTCCAGGACACGCTCAGCCAGATGGTCGGCGCGGCCGGCGCGCCCCAGAACGGTCAGGCCGGCTCGAACCCGGCGCAGGTCGGCCTCGGTGTCCGGGTCGCCGGCATCACCTCGAACTTCGCACAGGGCTCCGCGGAGACCACCGGCAAGTCCGGCGACATGATGATCCAGGGTGACGGCTTCTTCATCACTCGCAGCGGCAACGAGATGCTCTACACCCGGGCCGGCTCGTTCGGCTTCGACGCCAACGGTGTGCTGGCCAGTGCCAATGGCGAGCCGGTGCAGGGCTGGACGGCCACTAACGGCATAGTCAACTCGGCAGTCCAGCCGGGTGACATCCGCATGCCCCTCGGGGCCACCATCCCGCCGAAGGCGACCACCACGGTCACCCTCAAGGGCAACTTGAGCAGCGACAAAATCCCGGATGTCAACAATCCGGACAATGGCGGCGACACCTACGCGACCACCATCCCGGTCAAGGTGTTCGACGCGCAGGGCGGCACGCACACGGTCACCGCGAAGATGGAGCGACAGGCCGGGTACGACAACACGTCCGACCCGACCACGTCGAGCTGGAAGGTCACGCTCTTCGACGAGAACGGCGACCCGGTCAGCGGTGACGCGACGATCAACTTCTCCGGCGGCAAGCCGAGCGACGGGGCCGGCGGCGTGCAGAAGACGCTGAGCATCGGCAGCGCACCCAACGCGTACACGGTCGACATCTCCGATGTCACGTCGTATTCCGGACTCTCTGACGCTCGGGTGTTCGACACCGACGGGCAGACGTCGGGTGCGCTCACCTCACTTTCCTACAGCGTGTCTGACACCGGTCAGATCATCGGCGTCTACAGCAACGGCTTGAAGGAAGTGTTGGGTCAGGTCGCCATGGCCACCTTCAAGAACGTCAACGGTCTGGAGAAGGCCGGCGACTCGACGTATCGGGATACCGTCAACTCCGGGTACGCCCAGGTGGGTCAGCCCGGCAGCGCCGGCATGGGCGCGGTGATGAGCGGTGCCCTGGAGATGTCGAACGTCGACCTGGCGCAGGAGTTCACCAACCTGGTCATCGCCCAGCGCGGCTTCCAGGCGAACTCCAAAATCATCACGACCTCCGACGAGATCCTCCAGGAGCTCGTCAGCATGAAGCGTTAGCAGCAGCGGCAGGTTGTCCGGCGGCGGCCGGGGCGGGGCACTCATGCCTGCCCCGGCCGCCGCTGTGTGGGCCCCGGATCGTCGCAGCTCGCACCCGGATAGCGACCGGTTGGATCTCATCGGCAACCGGGATCGCGCCGAAGTAGTAGGCGTAGGGCCACGGAGGGCCTTCCACCAGCCAAGGACGAACCAAGGACGGGACAGTCTTGATCCTCGTAACTCGTATCAATGGTGCCGTGTTCGCACTGAACCCGGACCTGGTCGAGCGTGTGGACTGCACGCCGGACACGGTCGTCACCCTGGTGGACGGCACCAAGTACGTCATCTCTGAGTCGGTGCCCGAATTCATCGACTCGGTGCGTCATTACCGCGCCTCGCTCATCGCCCAGGCGAGCCGTATGGAGCCAGTTTCCACGGCTGCCCACTCCTCGTCGGACGACGACCTCGACGCCAAGGTGCTCCCGCTGCACCGGAAGGAACGCTGACATGGACATCTCCACGATCGTCGGAGTGCTCGCCGGATTGGTGATCGTCTTCACCGTCCAGATCCTGGAGGGCGGTTCGCCGGCCTCCATCCTCCTGATCCCGTCCATGATCCTGGTCTTCGGCGGCGCGTTCGCCGCCGCCATGGCCGGCGGTGTCCTGAAGGACGCGACCGGGTTCGTCAACCAGCTCAAGAAGGCCTTCACCGCCAAGGTGACGCCGCCGACCCAGCTGCTCGACAACGTCGTGAAGCTGGCCGAGCGGGCCCGCCGCGAGGGCCTGCTGGCCCTCGAGGACGCGGTCAAGACGGTTGAGCACCCCTTCCTCAAGCGGGGGCTGCAGCTCGCCATCGACGGCACCGACCCGGATGAGCTGCATGACATCCTGCACGCCGAGGTCGCCGCGAAGAAGAAGGCCGACAAGGCCGGCACCAAGTTCTTCGAGAACATGGGCGGCTACGCCCCGACGATCGGCATCATCGGCACGGTCATGGGCCTGGTCCACGTGCTGGAGAACCTCGACAAGCCGGAGACGCTCGGTCACTCGATCTCCGCGGCGTTCGTCGCCACCCTGTGGGGCGTGCTCAGCGCCAACATCATCTGGCTGCCGATGGCGGCCCGCCTGACCCGGCTCAGCGGGGTCGAGGCGGAGGAGATGGAGCTGGTCATCGACGGTGTCCTGGCCATCCAGGCCGGCTCGAACCCGCGTCTGGTCGCCCAGAAGCTGCGCAGCCTGCTCCCCCCGGACGAGATGAAGAAGGCTGAGGCCATGGCCTCCTCCAAGAAGGCGGCCTGAGCATGAGTTCTGGTGGTGGCAAGCGCAAGAAAGCCCATGAGGAGCACGAAGAGCACGTCAACCACGAGCGCTGGCTCGTGTCGTACGCCGACATGCTCACCCTGTTGTTCGTCCTCTTCGTCGTCCTGTTCTCCATGAGTGACATCAACACCAAGAAGTTCGCCCAGCTGGCGCAGGGTCTGTCAGCCGGCTTCGGCTCCAAGAGCGCGGCGTTCAGCGGCAACTACGCCCCGCTGGACGGTGCCTCGAACAACGCGCAGATCGTGCAGATCGACCCGGGTTCCAACCCGGGTGACGGGTCCTCCGGCACCGAGGGCCTGAGCAAGAAGCAGCAGGAAGCGGTCGACCGGGCGGTCAAGGCCGAGGATCGTGCCAAGGCTTCGGCCAACGCCGAGAAGGCAGCGAAGGAGGCGGAGGACATGAAGGCGATCGAGAACAAGATCTCCGACGCTCTGGCCGCCGCGAAGCTGCTCGGCAACGTGAAGTTCACCATCGACCAGCGTGGCCTGATCATCACCGTGGTGACCAACGAGGTCGTCTTCGCCGGCGACCGGGCGGACCTGCGCCCCACCGGCGAGAAGATCCTCAACGCGATCGCCCCGACGCTGGCCAAGCTGCCGAACAACATCGAGGTGGACGGCAACACCAACCAGCTCAAGGCGCGGACCAAGTACTACCCGAGCGGCTGGGAGCTCTCCGCGGCTCGTGCCTCCACCACGGTCCGGTACTTCACCGGGCACGGCATCCCGAAGAAGCGGCTCAGCGCTGTCGGTTTCTCCGACACCAAGCCGCTGATCGACCCGAAGGACCCGCGGTCGATCACGATGAACCGCCGGGTGGACGTGGTCGTGCTGACCATGCTGTCGGCCGACCAGGCGGCGCTGCTGCCCTCGGCGGCCGGCACCGACACCAAGCTGCACGCCGGCCAGACCTCGGCCGAGGCCAAGGCCGCCGCCGAGGCCGCGGCGAAGACGGTCGAGGCCGGCAACTCCTCAGGCTCCAGCACCACCGGTACGGACAGCACGCCCAGCAATTACTCCACGATCATCTCTGACAACAAGAACTGAGGGGGACTTCTCATGGCTGACGAAAAGGACACTGCTGCGGTGGAAGCGCCGAAGAAGTCCAGCAAGAAGATGATGATCGTGATCGCGGCGGTGCTGGTGGTGCTGGGCGGCGGTGGCGCCGGAGCGTTCTTCATGCTCCGCGGCGACTCGGCCGAGGCGGCGCCGAAGAAGGGCGTCGTCACCGCGGCCGACAACACGATCACGGTGAACCTGGCCGACGGCCACTACCTGAAGCTCGGCTTCGCCCTGCAGCAGACCGAGGCGGCCGCCGAGGCGGTCGACCTGAGCGAGGCCTACGAGCTGGCGATCGACGAGTACACCGGTGTGAAGGTCGCCGAGCTCTCCACCGAGGAAGGCCGCGCGAAGCTCAAGGCGGACCTGCTGGCCAAGCTGATCAAGGCCTACACGGTGGACGGGACCAAGGAGGTCATGGACATCTACTACACCTCCTTCGTGACGCAGTAACCGAACGTCGTAGTCAGCGGTAACACGTAATAGCGGGTGAGGGCGGGTCTCTTCGGGGAGACCCGCCCTTTCGTGTATTAAGGGGCAAAACCGCCCCCAGCACTCAGCGGTTCGCGAAGTCCGCCGATCAGGACGACGTGACCACCACCGCACGCACCCCGGGCAAGATGTCGCGCCGTGGCCAGGGCGGGGGGCCGACGGCGTACGACTTCCGTCGCCCGATCAAGCTCTCCCGTGAACACGTCCGGACCCTGCAGATCGCGTTCGAGACGTACGCGCGCAGCTGCGGCACCCTGCTGACCACCCGCCTCCGCGCGGTCAGCAACGTCTCGCTCATCTCCATCGAGCAACTGAACTACGACGAGTACGTGGCGTCGCTGGCCAACCCCACGATCATCGGGGTGGTCACCCTCGACCCGCTGCCCGGCACGGTCCTGCTGGAGATCGCCCAGTCCGCGGTGATGACCGCGATCGACCACATGCTCGGCGGCCCCGGCGGCTCCCAGCCGGAGCGCCCGCTGACCGAGGTGGAGATGCCGCTGCTCCGCGGCCTGATCGAGCGGATGCTCGGCGAGATGCGCTACGGCTTCGAGAGCCTGGTGGACATCTCGCCGAAGCTCAAGGAGATCGAGTACAACGCGCAGTTCCTCCGCGCGCACGCGCCCGGCGACGCGGTCGTGGTGGCGTCGTTCGAGACCAAGATCGGTGCGGAGGAGTGCATCTCCACGATCTGCCTGCCGTTCAACACGATCCTCCCGGTGCTCTCCCGCACCGAGACGATCGTGCTCAGCGCGTCCGAGCGACAGGCCAAGGACAAGGCGCTGCGGAGCCTGACCGCCGGACTTTCCGCCGCTCCGATCGACGTAGCAGTGCGATTCCAGCCCATTCGGATGCGTACCGATGACATCGTGGATCTACGTCCGGGTGACGTCGTGCCGCTGGGGCATCAGACCAGCCGGCCGCTCGAGGTCACCGTGAACGACATCGTCTTCGCGCATGCCGTACCCGGCAATCAGGGTGCTCGGCTCGCCTGTCTCGTCGTGCCGTCCCCCCATGAGAACTCGTCCAAGGAGTCTGGCCGCTCATGACCGCCCCTGCCATCACCGCTCCGCAACTGTCACTGGCCCGGAACGCCGCCGAGGCCGCGCTGGCGGTACTGCCCACCAGTCGTGCCCTGTTCGCCGGCGACCCGGTGACTCCCGGCGAGACAGTGATCGAGGGCCAGGCGGTCACCGCGCGCTTCAGCGGCGCGGCCTCCGGCGAGGTCGTCGTGGTGGTCGGCCAGGATCTCGCGGACGCGCTCAAGGAGAGCCCGCTCGGCGAGCTGGACCTGACCGCGGCCGTCCGGCCGGCCCTCGAGGCCGCCTCCCGGGTGTTCGGACCGGTGATCCTCGACCCGGGGCAGGTGATGGACCCGCAGGTGGCGCTCAGCGCGCTGGCCACCAAGGAGGGCGCGGTCGCCATCCCGCTGCGCGACGACGAGGACGTCCGCGCGGTGATCGCCATGGCGCTCAGCCCGTGGCCGACCGACGATCCGATGGCAGCCATGACGGCCGCCGCCGCCACCGGCGGCGGGGTGGCTCAGCGGACCTCGTCGGCGCTCGGCTCCCGGGGCGCCGGGCTGGACATGCTGCACGACGTGGAGATGGAGGTCTCGGCCGAGCTGGGCCGGACCCGGATGAGCGTGCGCGAGCTGCTCTCGCTGATCCCGGGCGCCATCGTCGAGCTGGACCGGGCCGCCGGCAGCCCGGCCGACCTGCTGGTGAACGGCCGCCTGATCGCCCGCGGCGAGGTGGTCGTGGTGGACGAGAACTTCGGTATCCGGATCACCGAGATCGTCTCGCCCGGCGCCGAGTAGGAGTCCCCACCTTGATCCGGCTTCTCCTCCAGGTCGGCTTCTCCCTGCTCATCGTGCTGTTCATGATGTGGGGACTGGCCCGGGCGCTACGGCGTCCGTTCGGTGGCCGCGGGCACGGCCCGCTGACCGTGCTCAACCGGCAGCAGTTGAGCCGGGGCGCCGCGGTGGCGGTGGTGAAGGTGTCCGACCGGGCGCTGGTCCTCGGCGTCACCGACCAGCAGATCAGCTATCTGGGCGAGGCCGAGCTGGACATGTTCGAGCCGGAGCCGGTCGAACACCGCGACCATCTGCTCATCGAGCCGTCCGAGCTGATCGAACCGGACATGATCCTGCCGGGCCGGCACCCCGCGGCGCAGACCGGGCCGAGCATCCACGAGGAGCATCACGGCCCGCTCGACGGCTCGATCCTCTCGCCCCGGACCTGGCGGTCCACCTTGGAATTCCTGCGCGAGCGAACGACGAGGCGATGAGATGCGACGCGCGATCCTGATACTTCTCGCGGGCGTGGGGCTGGCTCTCGCGTTACCCACGCCGGTGTCCGCCGCACCCGGTCAGCCCGGGGCGGAGGTCGCGGCGGGGGCTGCGGATCGCGCGCTCATGGACGTACCCCAGCAAGCGCCGCAGGCGCCCGCCCACCCGGCGGCGGAACGACCACCGGAACTGCCGCGGGTGCCGCAGGCACCGAAGACCTCGCCGCCGAGCATCAACCTCAACATCAACGGTACGAACCCGGACGGCAGCCGCCCGGCCTCCAGCCTGGTGATCGTTCTCGGTCTGACCATGCTCTCGGTGGCGCCGGCGCTGCTGCTGCTCTGCACGTGTTTCACCAAGGTCTTCATGGTTCTCGGGATCACCCGCAACGCGATGGGCCTGACCACCCTGCCGCCCAACCAGGTGATCGCCGGGTTGGCGCTGTTCTTGAGCCTGTTCATCATGGGCCCGACCGTCTCCGCGATGAACGACGTGGGCGTGCAGCCCTATCTGAAGGGCGACAAGACGCAGGCCCAGGCGTTCAACGACGGCATCAAGCCGTTGCGTGAGTTCATGTGGAAGACCACCCGCGAGGACGAGCTGGCCCTGCTGATCAAGGTGTCCGACCAGGCCAAACCGGCGAACCGGGACGCCGTGCCGCTGACCACGCTGGTGCCCGCGTTCGTGCTCTCCGAGCTGCGGGCCGCGTTCATCATCGGCTTCGTCATCTTCATCCCGTTCCTGATCATCGACATGGTGGTCTCCGCGTCGCTGATGTCGCTGGGCATGATGATGCTGCCACCGGTGACCATCGCGCTGCCGTTCAAGCTGCTGCTGTTCGTGCTGGTCAACGGGTGGGGGCTGATCATCACGGCACTGGTCGGCTCGTACCGGTTATGAACTTCGACGTCCCGATCGCCGAGCTGATGGCGCTCCTGCTGGGCGCGTGCCGGACCGGCGCGTGGATGGCGGTCTGCCCGCCGTTCAACTCGCGGCTGATCCCCGGGCCGGTGAAGGCGCTGCTCTCGGTGGGGCTGACCCTGCCGATGACGCCGTACCTGCGGGACACCGTCCCGTCGATGGAGACCCCCGCACTGATCTTCAGCGTGATCATGCAGGTTTTCGTCGGTGTCGGGCTGGGTTTCGTCACGGCGCTGCTGTTCGCCGCCCTGCAGGCCGCCGGTGACCTGCTCGACCTGTTCGGCGGGTTCACCCTGGCGATGGCGTACGACCCGCTGGGGATGAGCCAGAACGCGGTCTTCGGCCGGTTCTACAACCTGATCGCGATCACCCTGCTGTTCGCCAGCGACGGGCATCAGCTGATCCTGCGCGGCTTCCTGCAGAGCTTCAAGACGCTGCCGCTGGACACCACGTTCTCCGTCGAGACGTTCACCAAGCTGCTGGTCAGCGGGATCGGCGAGATGTTCCTGTCGGCGCTGCAGATCGCCGGGCCGCTGATCTGCGTGCTGTTCCTCGCCGACGTGTCGCTCGGCCTGCTGAACCGGGTGGCGCCCGCGCTGAACGCGTTCCAGCTCGGCTTCCCGATCAAGATCTTCCTGGTGGTCACCCTCTCCGGGCTGGCCATCGGGATGCTCCCCGGCGCGCTGCACACCCTCGTCGAACGGGCGGTCAGCGCGGTGGTCCAGCTCAGCGGCGGCTGACTGCCGCCGGGCCGCCCGTTGATGGGAGGAGGTGGAGATGTCCGGCGAGAAAACCGAACAACCGACTCAACAGAAGCTCAAGAAGGCCAAACAAGAGGGCCAGATCGGGCGTACGCCGGACCTCGGCGCCTGGTTCGGGATGCTGGCCGCCAGCGTGATGCTGCCGCGCACCCTGCGCAAGGCGATGGAGCACGCCGAGGACCTGGTCGGCAAGATCCCGGACATCATCGTCCATCCGGATCCGGCCAAGTGCCTGGGCATCCTCAAGGACGGCCTGTTCAGTGCGGGTTGGGCGGTGCTGCCACTGGCGATGACCATGATGGCGGTCGGTGTCGCCGCGGCCGGCGCGCAGGGCGGCATCCGGGTCGCCACCAAGCTGTTCGTCCCCAAGTTCAACCGGCTCAACCCGTTCACCGGCCTGAAGCGGATAGTCGGCGGGCAGGCGGTCTGGGAGCTCACCAAGTCGCTGTTCAAGACCCTGGTGCTGGCCGGCGTGCTGTACATGACGATGAAGGACATCGTCCCGAAGCTGCTGACCGCCGGTCGGCTGCCGCTCGCCGCGCTGCTGGGCATCGTCTCCGACGCCGCGCTGGCGCTGATCCGGGCCGCGGCGCTGGCCGGTATCGCGATGGCCGGTGCGGACTACTTCGTGGTGCGCCGGCGTACCCAGAAGCAACTGCGGATGAGCAAGGAGGAAGTCAAGCAGGAGAACAAGAACGCCGAGGGTGACCCGCTGATCAAGGCGCAGATCCGGGCCCGGCAGATGGCCATGTCGCGCAACCGCCAGATGGCCGACGTGCCGACCGCGGACGTGGTGGTGGTCAACCCGGTGCACGTGGCGGTCGCGCTGCGCTACGAGCCGGAGAAGGGCGCTCCGAAGGTGGTCGCGATGGGCAAGGGCCCGGTGGCCGCCAAGATCCGGCAGCTGGCCAACGACAACCGGGTGCCGATGGTGCAGGACGTGGCACTGGCCCGGGCCCTCAACGCGAGCTGCGAGGTGGGCCAGGAGATCCCGGCCGAGTTCTTCGGCGCGGTGGCCAGGGTGCTGGCGTTCGTGATGAGCCTGAAGGCACGGGGGTCGGCGGCTGGTGTGCACCGCAATCCGAACCCCACCCCAGCAATGACGTAACCGGAATTCGGGAGATTTCCTCACATCGGGGGCGGTTACCGGGGAGGATCGGGGCGTGGCGGTGCCACAAGGGTCTCAGTGATGGCGACGGAACGCCGAACAGAACGACGCCAGGACGGCGACGACTGGGCCCGGATGGCCATCGGACTGCCCATGCCTGGAAGGTGTCGTGAAGAAGCCGAGCATCAGCAGACTCGCCGTCCCCATCGGGGTCATCGGCATCATCATCATGATGGTCGTCCCCCTGCCGACCTTCCTGCTGGACCTGCTGATCGCTTTCAACATCACGGTGGCCCTGCTGGTGCTGCTGACCAGCATGTTCGTCGAGAAGCCCCTGGACTTCGCGGTGTTCCCGGCGCTGCTGCTGGTGATGACGCTGTTCCGGCTGGCCCTGAACATCAGCGCCACCCGGCTGGTGCTGCGCGACGGCGACGCCGGCAAGGTGATCCACGCGTTCGGCAGCTTCGTGGTCGGTGGCAACCTGGTCATCGGCCTGGTGATCTTCTCGATCCTGGTGATCGTGCAGATGATCGTGGTGACCAAGGGTGCCGAGCGGGTCGCCGAGGTCGGCGCCCGGTTCACCCTCGACGCGATGCCCGGCAAGCAGATGGCGATCGACGCCGACCTGAACGCCGGCCTGATCGACGAGTCCGCCGCGAAGAAGCGCCGGGCCGAGGTGGCCGCCGAGGCCGAGTTCTACGGCGCGATGGACGGTGGCTCCAAGTTCGTCAAGGGCGACGCCGTCGCGGCCATCATCATCACCCTGATCAACCTGATCGGCGGGTTCGCGGTCGGGATCCTGCAACACGGCCTGTCGCCGACCGACTCGATGAACCAGTTCAGCATGCTGAGCATCGGCGACGGCCTGGTCTCCCAGGTGCCCGCGCTGCTGCTCTCGGTGGCCACCGGCCTGATCGTGACCCGGTCGGCGACCTCCGGGGACATGGGTCAGAGCGTCACCGCCCAGCTCGGCCAGAACAAGCTGGCGCTGCGCATCGGCGGCGCCGCGGCCCTCGCCCTCTGCGTGATACCGGGGCTGCCGAAGATCCCGTTCCTGGTGGTCGGGGTGGCGGTGCTGGTGATCGCGCAACGGGTCAAGGAGACCGTGCCGGACGAGGACCTGCCGGTCGTCGAGGCGGTCGAGATGCCCGCCGCGGACTCGCCCGAGCAACTGCTCGGCGAGATGCGGATCGACCCGCTGGAGCTGGCCCTGGCACCGGACCTGGTCGACCTGGTCGACGTGAACAGCGGCGACCTGCTCGACCGGGTGCGCGCGCTGCGGCGCAAGATGGCCCTCGAACTCGGGGTGATCATGCCGCCGGTGCGTACCCGGGACGACCTGGACCTGCCGCTGTCGTCGTACGCGATCCGGATCTCCGGTGTCGACGCCGGCACCGGACAGGCGCCACCCGGAACCGTGCTGGCGATCGGTGAGGGGCTACAGGCGCTGCCCGGCCGGGCCGGTGTCGAACCGGTGTTCGGCCTGGCCGGCAAGTGGGTGCCGGCCGAACTGCACTACCAGGCCGAGCTCTCCGGAGCGACGGTCGTCGACCGGGCGTCGGTGATCATCACGCACCTCGCCGAGGTGGTCCGGAACAACGCCAGCCGGCTGCTCGGCCGGGAGGACGTGCGCGCACTATCCGAAATGGTCAAGCGCACCCACCCGGTGGTGGTCGAGGAGCTGACCCCGGGGCTGCTCAGCCTCGGCCAGATCCAGAAGGTGCTGCAGGCGATGCTCGACGAGGGTGTGCCGATCCGCGACCTGGTCCGGATCTTCGAGTCGCTGTCGCTGCGGGCCAAACTCTCCCAGGATCACGACGGCCTGATCGAGGCCGCGCGCAACGCACTGGGTCCGGCCATCGCCGCCCAGTACGCGACCGCCGGCCGGCTGACCGTGATCACGCTTGACCCGATGCTCGAGCAGAGTCTGCTCGAGTCTCTCCGGCCCAGTGAGACCGGCGCCTTCATGGCGATCGACGGCATGCGTGCCGAGGCGATCGTCAGCGAGGCCAGCCGGCTCGCCGAGGCCGCCGAGCAACAGGGCCTCAACCCGGTCCTGGCGTGCTCGCCACAACTGCGGTTGCCGCTGATGCGACTGCTGCGTGCCGGCTCCCGCCGGGTGCAGGTGCTGTCGTACAGCGAGATCTCTGGTTCCACCGCACAGATCGAGACGATAGGGGTGGTGAACGGTGCCTACGCGGGTGCTGCTTGAGGGACCGGCCATCGAGCCGTTACTGGCTCAGGTACGTGACGAGTACGGCTCGCGCGTCCGGATCATCTCCGCCGACAAGGTACGAAGCGGTGGTCTCGGAGGCTTCTTCGCGAAGCAGCACTACGAGCTCTCCGTCGAGGTACCGGACGCACAAGAGGACAGTGAGGACATGGCGCAACAGACAGTCGCCGGTAGCGGCGCGAACCCGTTGGAGCGGCTGCTCGAACAGGCCGAGTCCCGGGACCGGTTCACCGGCGAGCCGGCGCCGGCCCGGCCGTCGGCACCACGACTGGGCCCCGGGCCCGGGCTGAGCCCCGGCAACGGACTCGGCGATCGGCTGGCTCGACCGGAAGCTCTCACCAAGCAGGACAGCAGGGAGGCGGGGATGGGGGACACCGGTACCGCGTTTGCGGAACTGATGGCCGGACTCGACGTGGCGAGCCACCTCGGCGAGACACAGCGACCCGGTCACCGGGTCCGCCAACCGGCCGACGCGGCGGTGCGCGCGTTCACGCCGGCCACCGCGAACGAGCCACCGGTCAACGTCGGCGGGCGACCCAGCCTGCCGGCCGCGCTGCCCGGCCGGCCCGGCGGACGACCGGCACCACCGCCCTCGGCGCCGGTCTCGCCGGCCGGTGCGGCGACGGTGTCACCGGCGCGCCGGGCCGTGCCGCAGACCACCGCCGCGGCGCCGATCCGGACCACCGAGCCGACCGCGGCGCCGCCCCGGGCCGCGTTCCAGACTCCCGGGCCGACCGCGCCGCTCCGGTCCGCCGCCGAGGTGTACGGCCTGCCCGGCGACGAGCCGATCCCGGTCTCCCCGGCACCGGTGGCCGCCGCGGCACCGGCACCGCCGATCACGCCGAAGACGGCGCCCCGGCGGACCAGCAGCGACCTCGACGCGGTGCAGACCAACCTGATCACGGTCGGGATGCCCGAGGAGATGGCCCGCCAGATCACCGGCGGCGACACCTACGCCGGTGTGCTCGGGGTGCTCGCGTCCCGTCCGGCCGCGCCGGGCATCCCGGACGGCCCCGGCGAGATCCTGGTGCTCGCCGGTGAGGTGCACACGGCGGTGCCGATCGCCAAGCAGCTGCTCGAGCAGATCCACGTGGACCACACCCACCTGCTGCTGGCGGCGCCGTCCACGGCCGGCACCGGGCTGCACTCGTCACGGCTGATCTCCAGCCGGGACGTGGCCGAGTCACGCTCCGACAAGCTGCAGTCGGCCGACCACGCGTGGGTCGTGGTGATCGACGCGCCGGTCGGCGGCACCGACGAGTTCTGGGTCAACGAGATGTGTGACGCGCTCGGCGCCACCGCGCTCTGGGCCGTCGTCGACGCCACCCGCAAGACCGCCGACACCGCACGCCACCTGCGCAATCTCGGTGAGGTGGAGGCGCTCATGGTGCACAGCGTGGAGCTGACCTCGGACCCGGCGTCGGTGCTCGGCTTGGACGTGCCGATCTTCTCGCTGGACGGCAAGCCGGCCACTCCGCACGCCTGGGCCGCGATGCTGTGCGCCCGGATCGCCGCTGAGGTGATGCCGGTGGCCGCGATGGCCCGGCGGGGTACTCGCACGCCCCGCCGATGATCCGACCGTCGGTCCTGGGATTCGCTCTGCTGCTCAGCCTGCCGGCCTGGTACCGGCTGCTGTTCGACCAGATCGAGTTCACCCAGGTGTTGATCCGGTTCCTGATCGCGGTGCCGATCGCGGCGGTCCTGATCGCCGCGTTCCGCTTCGTCACCTCGGGGTACGGCATCACCGAGGAGACACCGGCGACCGCGGCCAAGCCGATGGGTACCGAACGTTCGGCGTGACACCCCCGCACTGGTGCCTTGGGGAAGAGCTATCAGTGCATCTCACAGCGGCGCCGGCCCTCATCGAGGACCGGCGCCGCTGTCGTGCTCGGACCAGGCTAGGCCTGGATGTCGATCCGGCCGGGTGCGGCGACCCGGCGGGTGGTCACCGGGGCCGGCTCGACCGGGAGGTCGGCGTTCCCGCCGGTCCCGCCGCCGCGCCGGCCGAAGCCGCCGGACGCCTCGAACTGCTGCCGCGCCTGCTCCTGCGGACTGCCCTGGCGCAGGTCGAGCGTGCAGTTGCCGAACCCGGAGTCCTGCAGCTCTTGGCGCAGATCGTCGAGGGCCGAGCGGATCGCCTCGGTGCCGGCCTCGGTGCCACCGGTGAGCTGCACGGTGATGTCGCCGTTGCGGATCTCCGCGACCACCTGGACCGGGCCGAGGTCGACCGGGTGCAGGTTCACGGTGAGCCGGTGCACCCCGTCGGCGTCCAGCCGCAGCGGCGCGATCCGCATCGCGATCTGCTCGGCCGGGGGCGCGACCGGGATCGGTGTCGAGTTCTCGGCCGGTGCCGTCGGTGCGGCCGGTGCGGCCGGTGCGGTGGCCTGCGGGCCGGTCACTCCGGGCAGGGCGGCGCCGGGCGGAAGGCCGGTCTCGGCGGGTGGTGCCGCCGGGACCGCGGTGGTCGCGGCGGGCGGTGCGGCCGCGGTCGCCGGTGCGGTTTCCGGTGTACGGGACTCCGCCCCCGGCTGCCCGTTCCCGCCCGGCGAACCGTCACCGGTGTCCGGTCTCGCGTCCGGAGCGGCCTCGCCGGGCGCCGGCGCCGCGACGGCCTCGGCGGGCGTGCCGGGAGTGGCCTCGGTGCCCGGCGCCGTGGCCGGTCCGGTGCCGGTCTCCTCGGTGCCGGCCTTGGCGGTGGCGGTCGCGGCGGCGAGCCAGGCCGGGCGGGCCGGGGTGGCGCCGGCCGCGGCGACAGCGGCCCCGGGCGGGGCGGTTGCCCCGGGCAGGGCGGTGGCGCCGGGCAGGGCGGCTGCCCCGGGCTGGGCGGCTGCCCCGGGCAGAGCGGCTGCCCCGGGCTGGGCGGTGGCGCCGGACCGGGCGGCGGTGGCGCCGGGCTGGACACCCGGCGTGTCGGTGCCGGTCGGGGGCGCGGGCGGCGCGGCACCCGCGACGGCGGCGGCCACCGTCGCTCCGGCCGGCACCGGGCCGGTGACCGGGGTGAGCCCGGTCGCGGGCTGATCGGTGCCAGGCTGTGCGGTTTCGGTCGGAGTGGCCGGGCCGACGCCGGGCTGACCGATGGCGGCGGTGGCCGTCGGGGCTGTCGGGGCCGTCGGCAGGGCCGGATCCGGTGTGGACGCTGCCACCTCCGTGGGGACAACCGCCGGGTCGGCGGGCTTGGCCTGGCCGGCGTCCGCCACGGCCTTCGTGCCGGGCTCCGGGGCGGCGGCGGCCTTGGCCTTCGCACGCGGCACGGGCCGGACGGTGTCCTCGGCGCGTCCGGTGTCGTCGGGACGCTCGCCGGCTCGGCCGGCCCGGTCGGCCGCGGCCCGGTCGGCAGCGGCGGCCCGGCGGGTGGCGGCCCGGTTGGTGGCGACCTTGGCGGCGGCGCGGTCCGCGGCGGCCCGCTCGGCGGTGACCCGGCCGGCCTCGTCCCGGCTCGCGGCGCGCTGGTCGGCGGCGCGCTGGGCGGCCCGGTCGGACGAGGCCCGATCGGAGCCCGCACGGTCCGAAGCCGTGCGTTCGGCGGTGCCGCGTTCGGACGCGCCACGTTCGGCGGCCACCCGGTCGGCGTCGGCCCGGTCGGCGGCACGGCTGCCGGCCGCCCGATCGGTGGCCGCGCGGTTCGTGGCCGGGTCGGCGGTGGCCCGGCCCAGCTCGGCGGAGAGCGCCGACCCGAAGTCCGCGCCGTCGTCACGCCGCGCACCCCGCCGGCGGGTGGTCTCGACAGCGGGCCGGTGCTCCGGGCCCGTCACGGAACTCGACATGATGATGCCGCTCCTCACTGATCCGGTGGTGCGGTGGGTCTTTCGCCAGGACTCAGCCGCCGAGCGCGGCCAGCGCCTTCTGCACTTTCGGCACGTACGCCTGGGTCTCACCGAACGGCGGGATCCCGCCGTACTTGCGCACCGCGCCGCCACCCGCGTTGTACGCGGCCAGGGCCAACGGCACCGACTTGAACTCCTTCAGCAAGCCCTTGAGCATCTTCGCGGCGCCGTCCACGGCCTGCGCCGGGTCGAACGGATCGTCCACGCCGAGGCCCTTCGCGGTGCCCGGCATCAGCTGCATCATGCCGCGCGCGCCGGCCGGGCTCACCGCCTTCGGGTTGTACCCGGACTCCACCTTGGCGACCGCGGCCAGCAGCTTCGGTGGGACGTCGTGCTTCGCGCCGGCCTTGAGGAACAGGTCCGCGTACGGCACACCGGCCAGCCCGGCGCCGCTCGCCGCCCCGCGCAGACCGGCCGGGCGCAGCGCCGACATGTCCTGCACCGCGGCGGGCGGCACGTCGTCGATGATCCGGCGGATGTGTGTCGGCTTCTCGTACACCGACTGGATCTTCACGTGGTCGCCCGGCTTCGGCGCGGCGATCATCTTGTTGTCGCCGATGTAGATCGCCACGTGGTCCACCGGCGAGTCGAAGGCCAGCACGTCACCGGGCTTGGCGTCGGACAGGCTGGCCACCGGCCGGCCCGCGGTGGCCTGCTGCCACGAGGTGCGCGGCAGCTTCACGCCGAGGTCCTCGTAGACCTGCTGGACCAGCCCGGAGCAGTCCAGGCCCTTCTTCGGGTCGGTGCCGCCGAAGACGTACGGCGTACCCAGATATTTGCGGGCCGCGGCGACCACGTCGCCGCCGGCCGGTCCGGCGGCCGCGCCGGAGCCCTTGCCCGGCCCAGCGGCCTTGGCCAGCGCCGACTTGAACTTGTCGCCGGACGACGCGTCGGCCGCCGCGGGCGGCGGGGTCAGGCCGAGCTGATCCTGCAGCTCGGCGACGCGGGACAGGACACCACCGACACCAAGGCTCATGCTTCGCTCCCGTTCTTTCTCGGCGGGCGACGGGTTCTTTCTCGGCGGGCGACGGGCGGGATCGGTAGTTGCCCGGCGGGTCAGGTGTCCTTGACGCCGCGCGCCGCGTTGCGGGCCTTCGAGGTCACCGCGAGCTCGTCGAGGTTGGCCTGGTCGGTACGCAGGTCGTGTGCCTTGACCAGGGCGGCGTGCCGCTCGGACATCATCTCCACCGCGCGGCGCCGCTTCGCCGCGTCGGTCAGGGCGGCCACCTTCTCCCGCTCGACCTCCTCGGCGTCGGTGACCATCCGCTGCGCGTCGAACAGGCCGGCGGCCAGCGACTGCCGGGCCACCAGCGCGGCCACCATGGCCCGGGCCGAGCCCTCGGACGGCGCGTCCTGGCCGACCAGGTCCAGATGCCGGCGCTTGACCAGCGCCTGGGCGTCCCGGACGTCGGCACGCGACTGGATCACCGCGCCGCGGGCGCCGTCCTCCTGCGCCTTGCGCGCGCGCAGCACCGGGGAGAGTCGGAACATGCGGTTCACGTCAGCCTCCTAGCGGGCGGATGGAGCCCTCACCTCACCGCTTCGGCCCGGTCGGAGATCGTCTGAGGCCCTGCACCCAACCCGCAACGAGTCCGCTGCCTGCGGCGTCTCTTAACGGACGAAGCACCACCAATCGCTAGGTCGTGGCGATCAGGGCGCGCAACGCGGCCCACGCGTCGTCGGCGGTGACCCGCTCGTCCAGGTCCTGCTGCAGGAACGCGCTGATCTGGCCCCACGCCGCGTTGGCGCGGTCGGCCTCCGGGTTGGTGCCCGGCACGTACGCGCCGATCTCGACGAGCTCGCGGACCTCGCGGTGCGCGGCCATCAGGCGGCGCAGCTCGGTGGCGTCCGCGCGCTGCTCCCGGCTGGTGATCCGGTTGGACACCCGGGAGATCGAGTCGAGCGCCTGGATGCTGGGGAAGTGGCCGGCGGTGGCGAGCTTGCGGTCCAGCACGATGTGCCCGTCCAGGATCGAGCGGGCCGCGTCGGCGATCGGCTCGTTGTGGTCGTCACCCTCGACCAGCACCGTGTAGAGCCCGGTGATGCTGCCCCGGGCGCCCGGACCGGCCCGCTCCAGCAGCGAGGCGAGCATGGCGAAGACCGACGGCGGGTACCCGCGGGTGGCCGGCGGCTCACCGACCGAGAGGCCGACCTCGCGCTGGGCCATCGCCGCCCGGGTCACGCTGTCCATCATCAGCAGGACGTCGGCGCCCTCGTCCCGGTAGTACTCGGCGATCCGGGTGGCGACCGCGCCGGCCCGGAGCCGGACCAGCGGTGGCGCGTCCGAGGTGGCGATCACCACGACCGAGCGGGCCAGCCCCTCCTTGCCCAGGTCGTGCTCGATGAACTCGCGGACCTCCCGGCCGCGCTCACCGACCAGGGCGACCACGTTCAGCTCCGCCGAGGTGCCCCGGGTGATCATGCTCATCAGGGTGGACTTGCCGACGCCGGAGCCGGCGAAGATGCCGATCCGCTGGCCGCGTCCGCACGGGACCAGGGTGTCCAGGACCCGTACGCCCAGTGACATCGGCTTGTCGACGAGCTGGCGCTCCATCGCGGACGGTGGGGCGGAGTCGATGCCGACCAGTTCGCCGCGCAGTGGCGGGCCGCCGTCCATCGGGCGGCCGAGGCCGTCCAGGATGCGGCCGCGCAGGTCCGGGCCGACCGAGATGCGCAGCGGGCCACCGGTGTTCATCGCCGGCGTGCCGGTGCCCAGCCCGGCGATCGGGCCCAGCGGCAGGCAGGACAGCTGCTGCCCGTCCAGGGCCGCGACCTCGGCGAGCACCGCGTCCGGCCCGGTGCCGATCCGCAGCAGGTCACCGACGCGGGCCTCGATCCCGCTGACCGTGACCCGGAGCCCGACCGCGCCGGTGACCCGCCCGCTGACCCGGGGCCGGGCCGCCGCGACGGCACTCTGCATGCGGTGGTGGAAGACGTCGGTCATGCCCTGCCTCTCATGCCAGCGAGCCGGGTGCGGACTCAGATCCGCAGGGCCTCGCGGGTCCGGGCGACCGCCGCCGCGATGGTCGCGTCGACGGTCGCGGTGCCGGTCTCGGCGATCGCGTCGCCGGGACGGAGGCTGGGATCGGCGCGCAAGGTGATCTTCCGGCCCTGGTAGTCGTACGCGCCGCCGGTGTCGCCGGCCAGGGTCCGGAGGTCGTCCGGGTGCAGGCGCACCGTCATGTCGCCGTGCTCGGGGGCCGCGGTCATCGCCCGGCGCAGCGCGTCCGGGCCGCGTTCCGGGTCGTCCAGCAGGGACCGCCCGACGATCGCCTCGGCCAGCTCGAACGCGCTGGCCAGCACGAGCTCCTGCAGCTCGGTGAAGGTCGGCATGAGCTGGTTCTCCAGCTCGGTGATGGCCCGGCCGAGCGCGTTCACGGCGTGTGCGAGCGCCGCCGACCGGCGCTGCTCGTGCTGGTCCTCGCTGACCAGCGCCCGGGACGCGGCGGCCTCGGCGGCGGCCACGGCGTCGCGCTTGCCCTGGGACCAGCCCTCGGCGTACCCGGTGGTCCGGGCCTGCTGCCGGGCCTCCTCCAGGACCTTCGGGCTGTTCGGATCCGGCCGGCGCAGGTCGGTGGAGAAGCGGGCGGCGGTCGCGCCGATCGCCTCCGCCCCGCGGATCACCGGCCCGTCAGGCGATGAGCTCATCAACATCGCCGCCACGCTGGATCTCGATCTGCCCGGAGTCCTCCAGGGTGCGGATGACACTGACGATCTTCGCTTGGGATTCCTCGACCATCTTGACCTTGACCGGGCCGAGCAGGTCCATCTCCTCGAGCAGGTTCTCCCGGCCGCGCTCGGAGAGGTTCTTGGTGACCTTGTCCCGGACGTTCTCCGGCACACCCTTGAGGGCGGTGGCCAGGTCGGCCGGTTCCACCTGGCGCAGGATCAGCTGGACCGCGCGGTCCTCGAGGTTCACCACGTCCTCGAACATGAACATCCGGCGGCGGATCTCCTCGGCCAGCTCCGGGCTGCGGGCGTCCAGGGCCTCCAGGATGAGCCGCTCGGTGGTCCGGTCGGCGCGGTTGATGATCTCGACGAGCGGCTGCAGGCCACCGACCGTGGAGAGCTCGTCGGGCTGCAGCACGCTGGAGAGCTTGCGCTGCAACGCGCTCTCCACCTGCCGGATGATGTCCGGCGAGGTGCGGTCCATGATCGCGATCCGGTGCGCGACCTCGGTCTGCACCTCGAGCGGGAGGCCGGCCAGGATCGACGAGGCCAGGCCGGCCGGGATGTGCGCGAGCACCAGCGCGATCGTCTGCGGGTGCTCGTACTGCACGTAGGAGAGCAGCTGCCGGGGGTCGGCGTTGCTGAGGAAGTTGAACGGGATGTCGTTCATCGACGCTTCGAGGCGGTCCAGGATCAGCGCCGCCCGCTCCTTGCCGAGCGACGCCTCCAGCAGCTCACGGGCGTAGTCCATGCCGCCGGAACCGGCGTACCGGGTGGTCGCCATGGCGTAGAACTCGTCCATCACGTCGTCGACCTGGACCGGATCGAGTTTGCCCAGCCGCGCGACCTCCGCGGAGAGCATCTCGACCTCTTTCTCGGTCATTCCCGCCAGCACCTGCGCGGATTGTTCCTTGCCGAACTGGACCAGCATTATCGCGGCCTTGCGTACGCCCGTCATGGAGAGCGTGGTGAGCGCGGGTGTGGTCAACGCGTACTCCTCGAACCGTCTTGCCTGCGGGGGCTACCTGGGGGGTCAGTGGTGCGTCGCGTCGGCGGCCATCCAGCCGCGCAGCAGGGTGGCCATCTCGTCCGGTTTCTCCTTGACCATCGATTCGATCTCGCGGTGCCGTTCCTCGCGGGCCTCGTTGATCTCCTCCGGGATGAACCCGGAACCGCTCTCGATCATCCCGGCGGCGTGCATGGCGTGGGTGGCCTCCAGCTCGGCCTGCCGCTGCGCGTCCAGCGCGGCCTGCATCTCCTCCAGGTGCGCCTTCTCCTCGGCGGTGAGCTGCTGGCGCCGCTTGGCACGCCGGCTGGCCCGCCAGGCCAGGAAGATCAGCATCAGCACCACGAAGGCGAGCGCGGCCGTCTTGATCAGGGTGATCTGCTTGTTCTGCTTGTCCAGGGCCGCCGAGGCCGCCAGCTCGTCCCGGGCCGCCTGGGCCGCGGAGTTGTCGAACGGCATGGCGCTCACCGCGATCGTGTCGCCGCGGGTGGCGTCGATCCCGGCCGCCGAGCTGACCAGCTGCTGCACCTGGGTCGGGTCCACCGAGGCCGCGGTGGTGCTGTCCAGCAGCACCGCCACGTTCAGCCGCCGGATGCTGCCCGGTGCCTTGCGGCGGACCTCCTGCACCTCGTTGAGGGCGTTGTTGCGGGCCTCGTTCTTGTTCGCGTACTGGCCGTTGGAGCCGGCGCCGTTCGGCACCTGGATGTTGTCCGGGCCGAGCACGCCGCCGTTGCCGGTGCCGCTCCCGCTGTACGTCTCGGAGCTGCTGGTCTCGGAGAGCGACGGGAGGGACGGGTCCGAGCTGTACGTCTTGCTGCGCGTCTCGGTCTGGTCGAAGTCCAGGTCGGCGGTCGTGGTGACGACCGCGTGCCCGGGGCCGACCAGCCGGTCCAGCATGCTCTGCAGGGAGGAGTTCATCCGGTTCTGGAACTCGACGGTCTGCGACTCGGAGCCGCTGTCCCCGCCGGTCGCCACCGAGGCCCCGCCGCCGGTGGAGAGGATCTTGCCGTCGGCGCCGGCCACCGTCACCTGGGTCGGATCCAGCCCTTCGACGCTCGACGCGACCAGGTGCACGATCGCCTGCACCTGGTCGGTGCTGAGCGGGCTCGTCGACTTCGAGGCGACGAGCACCGACGCGGTCGGCTTGGCGTCGCTGTCGGCGAAGACGTCCTTCTGCGGCATCACCAGGTGCACGGTGGCCGCCTCGACGCCGTCGATCGACTTGATGGTCTTGGCGAGTTCGCCCTCCATGGCCCGCTGGTAGTTCGCGTGCTGCATGAAGTCGCTGGTGGTGATGCCCTGCTGGTCCAGCAGCGAGTACCCGGTGCCCTCGTCGTTGGGCAGGCCCTCGCCGGAGAGCTGGAGTCGCAGGGCATTCACCTGGTCACGCGGCACCATGATCGTCTGTCCCTCGTTCGCCAGCTCGTACGAGGTGCCGGCCTTGTCGAGGGACTCGACGATGGCGCTGGCGTCCTTCGTGGACAGGTTGTTGAAGAGGATCGCGTACGACGGCTTGGCCGCCCAGGTCGCGAAGAAGTAGCCACCGACGAGGATGGCGAGGACCGCGAAAATCGTGACAGCCTTCTGTCCCGGCGTGAAGGACTTGAAGGTGTCCGTGATGCGGCGTACCGGTGCGGGAAGGCGGTCAGTCATGTCAGGCCTGCATCCTCATGATTTCTTGGAAAGCCTCGACGGCCTTGTTCCGGACGGCGAGGGTCATCTGCAGGCCGAGGGACGCCTCGGTGGAGGCCATCGTGTACTGGGCCGGGTCCTGCAGCGTCCCGTTGGCGACCTGGATTCCGAGGTCGTTCGCCTTGTCCTGCGACGCCTGCACGCTCTCCAGACCCTTGGAGAGCATCCGGGCGAAGTCGGTGTTGGGGCTCGGGGTCTTGGCCGCCTCGGCGAAGTCCAGGTCACCGGAGAGGCCGGACATGCCGGAGGCGCCGGACAGCCCGGAGGCGCCGGAGAGGCCACTGATGCCGCTGAAGCCGGAGATCCCGCCGATGGGATTGATCGCTGTCATGATTACTTCCCGAGGTTGATAGCGGCCGCGTAGGCGTCCCGCGCCCGGTCGACGACCGAGAGGTTCGCCTGGTAGGAGCGCTGAGCCATCATCATCTGGGCCATCTGGCTGCCCATGTCGATGTCCGGCCGGCGGACGTAACCCTGTGCGTCGGCGAGCGGGTTGTCGGGCTCGTAGGCCAGGACTCCCTCGGCGCTGCCGAACGACACGCCGGCCACCTCGGCGCCGTTGCCGTCCTGCGCGGACCGGGCCTGCACGAAGCGGGCCTGGAACGCGTTCTCGGAGGTACGGCTGGTGTTGTTCATGTTCGCGATGTTGTCGGAGACCGCGTCCAGCCACTTGCGGTAGACCGTCACGCCGGTGCCCGCGACCCCGATGGCATTGAAGATGCTCATCCTCAGGCTCCCTTGATGGCGTCGCGCAGCAGGCCGTACTTGCTGTCGACGGCCCGCAGGGTGAGCTGGTAGCGCATCGTGGTGTCGATGTGCTGCAGCGTCTCCTCGTCGAGGTTGACGTTGTTGCCGTTGAGCCGGGTGGGTTCGAGCGACGTCAGCACGCTCGGTGACACCCCGGCCGGCGATTCACCCCGGGAGACGGCGCCCTGAAGGGCCTCCTCGAATTTGACCTTACGAGCTTTGTAGCCCGGGGTCTCGACGTTCGCGATGTTGCTGGCAATGGCGGTCTGCCGGGCCGACAGGCCGGTGACAGCGACGCGCAGTGCGGACGAAGTGACGTCTTCGAACACGTTGCAGCTCCCTGATCAGTCCGTCTTGTCGCCGATCCATGGCTGTCGGTTGAGCAATCCGTGCTCGTACCATGCAGTTCGGCGAGTCCGGTGATCGGCTGAGCGCGAGACGGTTGCTGAGAGGTTGCACACGCGAACATCCCGGACCCCCTGGCCGGGGTTCCGGGACGTTTGTGCTCGTCACCTTGTCGTTGTCGGCACCGCTGCGGTCACATCGCGCAGTCGAGGTAGATCGGGCGCTTGATCGCCTCGCCGGTCTCGATCCGGGAGGTCATCTTGGCCTGCTGCCGGTTCGCGGTCAGCCGCCGGGCGATCTCCTCGGCCGCGGCCAGTTGCCGGGTGAGGATCCCGTCGGCGCGCGGCCGCAGGTCCAGCGGCAGCGCGCCCAGCTCGGTCGGCGGCTTCCAGATGTCGGCCGGCGGGGTGTCGGCGTGCCGGTGCTCGTCGGCGAGCATCGCCTCGACCGCCGAGACGTCCATCTCCAGCTCGTCGAGCGCGGTTGTCCAGGCACCCCGCCAGTCCGTGGTCATGGCCCGATCAACCCGCCGCTGCCGCGACTGCGGCCTCGCGCCACGCGTCGCGCAGCGGTTCGATCAGCTTGCGGCAGCCGGCCACCCGCTCCGGGCTCCGGGAGATGTTCGCGCCGATCAGTTCGGTGAGGATGAAGCCGTACAGGTTCGCCAGTCCGGGCGCGCCGTCCCAGGCCTCCACGTTGAGCGAGATCCGCAGCTCGAGGACGATCTCCTGAGCGTGGTTCAGCTTGTCGTTGGCCAGTTCCCGATCGTCTTTGTTCAGTGCGTCCTCGCCGTGCTGCAGGTCGAGGATCAGGCGGTCGTAGAGCATGGTCAGCAGCTTCGCGGGGGAGGCCGTGTTGACCGAGTCCTGGAGGTACCGGTCACGAAGGTTGGTCGCGCTCATATGTCTCCTCGGGCAGAGCCGGCGGCGGGATGGTGCGTCGTCGGTGCAACGGGTGCGGATCAGCCCAAGCCGGCGAGCTGGCCGGAGAGCCAGCTCGACTGGTTCTTCAAGCTGCCGAGCGAGGTCTCCAGCGCGGTGTACTGCTTCTGCAGCGCCACCTTCTTGGCGGCCAGGCGTACGTCCCAGTTCTCGATCTGGTCGGTGAGCGTCTGGATCTCGCTCTTCCGGCCGGTGATCACGCCGGTGACCGCCTTGGCCTGGGTGTTGGAGAGTTCCTTCACCTTGGCGCCGAAGGCGATGCCGGCCTCCTGGACACTCGCCGGGTCGGCGAGGTACGCCTTGTTGAAGTCCGCCTCCTTGAAGGCGAAGGTGCCCTCCTTGGTCAGCGAGATGCCGAGCTTGCTGAGCGAGCCGAAGTCCACAGTGGTGTTCGTCGCGACGCCGTTGGAGTCGGTGGTCGACTTGGTGTAGGAAAGCCCGTTGCTGACCTGGCTGAGCATCGTCTGCTTCATCTGCCGGACGGTGAAGTCACCGGTCAGCGGCGAGCCGGTCTTGGTGTCGATGTCGTATGCGGTCTGGCTGGTGATCTCGGCCAGCGCCGCGTTGGCCGCGTCGACGAGGGCCTGGAACTTGCCGGAGATGGCGCTGGTGTCGGTGGTCGCGTCGACCGTGACACCCTGCTCCTCCTTCGCCACGGTCAGGGTCACGCCCGGCATCAGCGCGCTGAACGTGTTCGTCGCGCTGGTCACCGTGTACGCGGACGCGGTGCCCGGGTTCATGGTCAGCACGGCATCCTTGGCGGACGTGGTGGTCGGGCTGGCGCCGGCCGTGCCGAAGCCGTCCAGCCCGGAGATCTGGAAGCCGTTGGCCGAGCCGCTCTTCTGCCCGCTGAACTGGATCACGCCCTCGGTGCCGGACGTGTTGACCACCATGGCGCGGATCCCCATCGCGGCCGAGTTGACCGCCGAGGTGAGCTTCGCGGCGGTACGGGGCTCCGGGACGGTGATGGTCACCGGGTTGCCGACCGGGGTGAACTCGTCGACACCGTCGGCGTCGGCGTCCGGGCTCCAGGTGCCCGGCTGGATGTCGAAGCTCGCCGGCAGCGCCTGCTCGGCGGTGGTGTCGGCCAGCTTGAGCACCGTGCTCTGGTTCCGGGCCACCGAGGTGACGTCGAACTTGGCGATGCCGGCCATGCCGCCCAGTCCACCGGTCGCGGTCGCGCTGACCGTCGACGAGCTGGAGGTGACCTTGAGGGACCGCCACGAGGCGAGGTCGGCCACCGACTCGGCCGCCACCTTCGTGGCCTTGATCTTGGTGTTCACCGAGAGGTACGAGGTCACCGCGGTCTGCGCGGTCGCGACCTTGGTCTTGAGTTTGGTCTGCGGAACCGCCTCGACCTGCATCAGGGAGCTGATCATCGAGGAGGTGCTGAGACCACTGACGAGGCCGTCGACGGAGCTGGTCACGAGTGCCTGCCTTTCCGGTGCAGTGCGAGCGGGGGGGAAACCGAAGTGGGGATAGCCGGCTGATCTGCCTGGCTACCCCCACCTATTCGGCCGTTCGCTGATCGAATTCAGCCGCTACCGGTAGCTATCCGGTTGCGGTCGCCGGTCAGCGGAGCAGCGACAGCACGTTCTGCGCGGACTGGTTCGCCTGCGACAGCATCGAGGTGCCGGCCTGGGTCAGGATCTGGTTCCGGGTGAAGGAGACCATCTCCTGCGCCATGTCGGTGTCCCGGATGCGGGACTCCGACGCGGACAGGTTCTCCACGGCGGTGTTCAGGTTGTTGATGGTGTGCTCGAAGCGGTTCTGGTGCGCACCGAGCTTCGCCCGGGTGTCGGACACCGACTGGATGGCGGTGTCGAGCGCCTTGATCGCCTCGGAGGCGCCGGACTCGATGCCGGCAGCCGGGTCGGCGACCCGGGTCAGGTCGAGGTTGTTGAGACCCAGCGTCTTCGAGTTGACGGCGCCGATCGCGACGTTCAGCGTCTCGCCCGAGTTGGCGCCGATCTGGAAGGCGCCGTTCGTCGGGACCGTGGTGGTCGGCTTCGCCGAGGTTCCGGTGATGCCGGTGGCGCCGAAGTCGGCGGTGAACTGCGAGCCGCTCTGCGCCTTGAACGTGACGTTGTTGTCCTTGTCGACCTCAGCGGTGATGCTGATGTCGACGTCGGAGTGCCCGTTCTTCTTCAGGGCGGCGGTGACCGCGTCCTGAATCTTGGAGGCCGAGGCCTGCGCGGAGAGCTGCTTGCCGCTGTCGTCGGTCAGCGTGACCGAGGAGATGTCGATCTGGGTGGCGAGCGTCTGCCCGTTGAGCTTGGTGATCGACATGGCGCCGGAGGCCGCGGGGACCGCCGTGGTGCCGTCGGCGTTGGCCGGGATCGCCGCGCCGGCGAGCTCGCCGGTGGTGCCGAAGGAGCCGTCGAGCAGCTTCGACTTACCGAACGCGGTGGTGTCGCTGACCCGGTCGATCTCCGACGCGAGGCTGTTGAACTCGGCCGACGCCGCCTTCTTCGCGTCGTCGTCGAGCGACGCGTTGTTGGCCTGGACCGAGAGGTCACGCATGCGCTGCAGCATGCTGGTGGTCTCGTTCAGGGCGCCTTCAGCGGTCTGCACGACGCTGATGGCGTCCTGGGCGTTGCGGACCGCCACCTTGAGGCCGCCGGTCTGCGCCCGCAGACCCTCGGAGATCGACAGGCCGGCCGCGTCGTCCGCGGCCCGGTTGATGCGGAAACCACTGGACAGCTTCTCCAGCGACTTCGACATCTGCCCGTCGGTGACCGACAGGTTCCGGTAGGCGTTCTGCGCGGCGATGTTCTGATTGATGCGAAGACCCATGAGTGTTTCCTCCTTGAGTGGGGTCTCGAGCCGGCCCATCCATGAGCCGTGGTGTTACGCAGTTACCTTCGGCCGGTGGCCAGACTGCTCTGAGGATTCTCCGAGAATTCTTCCGGCTTATCGGTGCAACCCAGATGAATGCCGATTGGGAGAAAGTGCTCAGCGGCACCGTGAACATGCCGACCTGTCCGAATGAGCGGGTTGCCGATTGGGTGCAGCCCGACCAGCGAAACGACGGAGGACCGGGTGAGTCTGACCGACCTGGCCAGCGTCCTGTGGCGCTCTCGCGAGCTGCTGGAGATGCTGCTGTTCAAGCTTGAGGAGGAGCAGTTGCTCCTCGCGGCCAATCGATCGCGCTGGCTCAGCCACGCCACCCGTGAGGTGGAGGTGGTGCTGGATCAGATCCGGCAGACCGAGGTCATCCGGGCGGCGTACGCCCAGGAGGTCGCCGCCGAACTCGGCCTCTCCCCGGAGGCGTCGCTCGGCGAGCTGGCCGACGCCGCGCCGGACCCCTGGTCGGATCTGCTGCATCAGCACCGCAAGGCGTTCCTGTTACTGACGTCGGAGATCCGGGCCCTGGCCGACGTCAACCGCGAACTGCTCACGGCGGGGCAGCGGGCGGCTCGCGAAACCATGCTCGTGTTCGCCGAGACTGTGGAAACGTACGGGCCGCAGGGCCAGACCGTCACCGGCGGCGCACGCCGCCCCACCCTCGTTGATGAGGCGATCTGATGGGCAGCACATTCAGCGGACTCAACACCGCACTGACCTCCCTGTACGCGCAGCGTCGCGGCCTGGAGGTCACCGGCCAGAACATCGCCAACGCGAACACCGAGGGTTACACCCGGCAACGCGTGGTGCTGGCGGCGCAGAACACCAACACGAACCCGGGCATCTACTCCACCACCAACGACCTCGCCGGCGGCGTCAACGTCGCGTCGGTGGACCGGCTCCGCAACGCGGCACTCGACCAGCGCAGCTACTCCGAGCACGCGAGTTCGGCGTACCACAACACCCGGGCCGGGGCGTACAACCTGATCGAGGACGTGTTCGCCGAGCCGAGCGACACCGCTCTGCAGGGGCGCCTCGCGGACATGTGGGACGGCTGGAACGCGGCCGCCGCCAACCCGAGCGACCTGTCCGCCAAATCGGCGCTGCTGGAGCAGGCGACCACGGTGGCCTCGACGCTCAACGACGCGGCCGCCTCGCTGAACAACCAGTACAAGTCCGCGCGGACCGGCCTGGACACCTATGTGGACGAGGTGAACAAGGCGGCCGAGTCGGTGGCCAAGCTGAACAACCAGATCTCCGTCGCCCAGGCGGCCGGTCTGGGCGCGAACGAGCTCCAGGACCAGCGGGCCACCCAGATCCTCAAGCTGTCCGAGCTGGTCGGCGCGTCCGCCACCGACCTGCCGAACGGCGTGATCAACGTCTTCGTCGGCAGTGCCCCGCTGGTCACCGGGTTCAGCACCCGGGCCATCGAGATCGAGAAGGGCAGTGCCACCCGGCTGGAGGACCTGGCCAGCAGCGAGGTCAACCTGCGCTTCGCGGACACCAAGACCGCGGTCACCGCCGGCGGCACGATGGGCGCCACGATGGAACTGCTCGCCAAGGACGGCGTGCTGGACACCATGACCAAGAAGCTGGACGTGGTGGCGGGCACGCTGGCCAAGAACGTCAACGCGATCTACGAGAAGGGCTACGCGATCGACGGCACGACCGGCGCGCCGTTCTTCGTCCGCAACGACACCGGGCTCGAGGACGACGTCACGGCCGCGCAGATCAAGGTGGCGGTGACCAACCCGACCCAGGTGGCGATCTCGTCCGGCGACCCGACCGGCGCGCCCACCGCCGACTTCCCGACCGGGGCGCCCAAGGTGCTCGACGGGAACCTGGCGGACACGATCGCCGAACTGGCCGAGTCCCGGACCGGCGCGGACACCGAGTACAAGTCGATGATCGGCGAGCTGGGTGTCTCGTCCCAGGCCGCGACCCGCCGCCGCGACGTGCAGAACGCGGTGACCGATCAGGTGGACTCGGCACGCGACGCCGAGTCCGGGGTCAACCTCGACGAGGAGATGACCCACCTGCTCACCTACCAGCGCGGGTACGAGGCGGCCAGCCGGGTGCTCACCACCATCGACTCGATGCTCGACCAGTTGATCAACCGAACCGGCCTGGTCGGTAGGTAAGGGGGCACGGTATGACCAGTCCACGGATCACCGACAGCGGTATGCGCAACCGGGCGATGGCCAGTTTGCAGCGCAACCTCGGCCGGACCCAGACGGCGATGGACCAGATCTCCAGCGGCAAGCAGCTGAAACGCCCGTCCGACTCGCCGACCGGCACGGTCACCGCGCTGCAACTGCGCGGCGAGGTCCGGGCGAACAAGAAGTACTCGGCGAACGCCGACGACGCGGTCGGCCGGCTCGGCGTCGCGCAGGACAACCTGCAGTCGTCGGTGGAGCTGCTGACCGTGGCCCGCAACCTGACGCTCGAGGCGCGCAACGGCGCGCAGGCCACCCCGGAGGCGAACCGGGCGCGGGCCGAGCAGCTCGAGGAGATCAAGGGCAACCTGGTCCAGTTCGCCAACTCCCGATATCTGGACCGGCCGGTGTTCGGCGGGTCCACACCGGACACCGCGGCGTACGACGACGCGGGCAAGTACACCGGGGAGGAGGCCGGCGAGACGGTCCGGGCGATCGGGCCGAACGCGAAGGTGCGGGTCGACGTGCGCGGCCCGGAGGTGTTCGGCGCCGATCAGGTGACCGACGAGAACGGCAACATGGTGGACAACCCGGCCCAGATGTTCCGAGCGTTGGACGACGTCATCGCGGCGATGCGGTCCGGCGATATGGACGCGCTGGACTCGGGCCTACAGAACATCGATAACGCGTCTGATCTCGTGAAATCCACTCTTTCGGACGTAGGTGCCCGATATAATCGGGTTACCCAGATGAAGCAGTCCGCTGAGGATCGCTTGATGTCCGTGTCGTCGCAGTTGTCCGATATCGAGGATGTCGACCTGCCTAAGGCGATCATGGAATTGCAGCTCCAGCAGACCTCGTATCAGGCCGCCCTGGCCGCCACGGCCAAGGTGATCCAGCCCTCGCTCATCGATTTCCTGAGGTGACCATGACTACTCGCACCATGTCCCGACCGATCGAGGCCACCATGACCGACCCGTCGCTGGGCCTGCCGACCATCTCGATGGCGGTGCCTATGCCCGGGTTCCCGGCGCACAAGGAATTCGTCCTGGTGCGACTGAACGACGACGGTCTGCTCTACGCCCTCACCTCGCTCGACAACCCGGAACTCCGGTTCCTGGTGGCGCCGCCGGAGCCGTTCTTCCCGGACTACGCCCCGGAGATCGACGAGTCGGTGTTCGCCGCGCTGAACACCAAGGACGCCGACCGCGTGCTGCTGCTGACCATCATCACCGCGAGCAAGGAGGACACCACCGCGAACCTCCTCGCTCCGATCGTGGTGGACCGGGACAGCATGCGGGCCGTGCAGACCATCCTCACCGGCTCGGGCTACCCCGTCCGGGCGATCATGAACCGGGCCTTCTGAGCCGTAAGCACGGGCGCGGTCGCGGTGTATCGCGGCCGCGCCTTTGCCATGCTGTCCGCTCGAGGAAGTAAAAATGCTGTCCGTTCCATGGATGGAGAAGGAGAGCGCCGATGCTTGTGCTGACCAGACGGGCCGGAGAGAGCGTGATGATCGGCGACGACGTCGTGATCACCGTGCTGGAAGCCCGCGGCGACGTCATCCGGCTGGGCATCCAGGCCCCGCGACACGTCCAGGTGCACCGCGAGGAGGTGTATCGGGAGTTGCAGGAGGCGAACCGGGCCGCCGCGTCACCCGACGACGCCGCGGTGACCGCGGTGACCGCGATGCTGGAGAAGCCGGAGAGCCGGCCGCAGGAGTGAACCCCGGAACGGGCATCCGAATCTCGGATGCCCGTTTCTGCTCGTCCGGCGGACGTACGCTCCTCACCTGCACCGGCGGCTGACCCCGGAGACAACGCGCGACCCGCAGTCTTCTCGGTGGGCGGGAGAATCCCGCGCTTTCAGTCCGGGGAGCGATCGTGGGCGCAGAGCGGGAATCAGTCATCGGCGGCGGAGCGGTAGGAACCGCGGGGCCGCTTGATCTGACAGTGGATGCCCACGTGCACACCGGCTTCTCGGCCGGTCGGGATGCCGTCGGCGTGGTGGTCTCGGCCGCCGATCGGGCCGGCCTGACCGCGCTCACCTTCGCCGACCAGGCCGGGCCGGAGACCACCTGGCTGTCCGCGTACGCCGACGCCGTGCGCCGCGCCCGGCACCGTACCGAGATGACGCTGCGGGTGGCCGCCGAGGTCGAGGTGGTCCGCCCGGACGGCTGGCTGGCGCTGCCCGCCGACCTGACCCAGCTCGACGCGCTGTCGGTGGCGATCTCCGCGCTGCCGTACGGTGACGAGCTCCTGGACGCCCGGGCGATCCGGACCCGGGTGGCGGCCGGTGAGCTGACCGCCGAGCAGGTGGCCGAGCTGCTGGTCGCGGCGACCGTGCAGGGCCTGGAGCGGGCCTGCCGGTACGTGCCCACCCAGCTGGCCCGCCCCCTCGCGCTGCTGGCGCAGGCCGGCGTGGACGACACCGCGGTCTCCCCGGCGCTGCTGGCCGACCTGGCCTCGGCCTGCCGGACCACCGGCACCCTGGTCGAGATCAGTGAGGCGTGGCGCAGCCCGTCCCCGCGTCTGGTGGCCCAGTTGCGGGACGCCTCGGTGTCCCTCGTCCCGGCGAGTGACGCCCGGTACGCGGCCGAGGTGGGCGGCTGGCAGTACCTCCGGCGGGTCTGAGCGAAAGCGAACACGGGTCGCACTCGTCTCCGTACTCTCTGTCATGCCAGCACTTCAGCATGGGAGAGATGCGATGAGTATGGTTCAGCAGGCCATCGAGGTGAGTGCACCGCTGCACACGGTGTACGAGCAACTCGCCGCGTTCGAGAACTACCCGAGGTTCATGACCGGGGTCCGTCAGGTGACCACCATCGGAGCGGACCAGACACACTGGATCATGGATGTGGACGGCAAGCGCCGGGAGTTCGACGCGCAGATCATCGAACGATCACCGGACGAGCGGGTCTCCTGGTCGACCATGGAGGGACCGCTGCTCGCCGAGACCCTGACGCTGCGCCCGATGGGCGAGACGAAGACCCAGATCGTCGCCCAGCTCGAGGCGGACATCGCGTTCCTCATGCCCAGCGACCGGCACGGCCAGGAGTCGTTGAACCGCAGGCTCAAAGCCGACCTGACCACCTTCAAGGGCCTGATCGAGAGCGGCGTCCTCGGCGGCCGCCCGATGCCCACCGGCGCCAGCACCAAACTCTTCCCCACCCCGGCGAGCTCGCTGTTCGGCCGGGGCGCCGACTTCGCCTCACCGGCCTCGGTCGCGGCCCGCGCCCACAAGCACCCACCGGCCACCCAGGCCACCCCGCCGAGCCTCGGCTCACCGGAGTCCGCTCCGCATCCGGGCGCGGGCTGGGACACCGGCGCGGTGGCCGGCTCCGCCCGGATGGGCGGCCACACCACCGCCGGCGACATCTGGGGCAGCGGCATGATCAATGAAGAGGGCCGCGGCAACGGCTGACAAAAAATCAAGATCAAGATGTCGTGCGTCCGCTGGTGTACAGACCGCCGCTCCCGCCGGGACCCTGCGGGCTCGGCTGGCCGCTGACGCGTCCACAACGCCAAGCCCTCCGGGCGACATCCGTGACCACTGACGGTCACCCCACCCAACCCGAAAGGCCGCCGCCCACCCAGGGCCGGCGGCCTTCTCGCATCCCGCTGCCCCGCGCCCGCGCAGTTCCACGCACTTGCACGCGGGCCCGGCGTGGGGCACGCGAAGCGGTCCGGCGCGAGGCCCCGGCTGGTTCTCGGGGGTGTCTTCAGGGGTGCGAAGCACCCTTGAGAGCCAGCCGATGCCGGGAGGCGCGCCTCGGCCGGGAGTGGGCGCGGTCTTGCGCGAGACCATCACGGGACGTGGCTCGTAGCCTGCGGACGGGACTCCGTATGCGTACCAAAGCGGTGTGGCAATGACCAAAAGCGGTCCCGCGCCGGCGGGGCGGTGACCAGAAGCGGTCAGCGGGGCGCGGTTTCCAGGGTGACCAGCAGCCGGGCGCCGCGCGGGGTGGCGGGCTCGTAGCGGACCGACCCGCCGTTCGCCTCCACCAGGTGCCGGGCGATGAACAGCCCCAGCCCCGACCCTCGGATGAACCGCCCGAACAGGCCGGGCAGCAGGTCCGCCGGCACGCCCGCGCCGCTGTCCTGCACGCAGAGCAGCACCGTCCCGTCGCCCTGATGAGAAGCGGACACCCGGATCGGCGCGGCCCCGTGGGTGATCGCGTTCTTCAGGAGGTTCTCGACGACCACCGCGAGGTGGCCGCGGTCGGCCAGCGCGGACAGCTCCTCATCGATCGTGATCTCGATCTGGTCGGCGCCGGGTGTGTCGGCGCCGGCCGTGCGGACCACTTCGAGCAGCGGCACCGGCACCCGGCGGGCGGTGACCGTGCCGGTGTCCAGCCGGAACAGCAGCTGCAGGTCGTTCATCATCTTGATCAGGCGTCGGGTGTTCTTGTCGATCTTGGTGGCGAGTTCCAGCCGGATGTCGTCCGGGAGGTCGGCCCAGTCGGCGCAGAGCAGCTCGGCGAGGCTGGCGATCGAGCTGATCGGCTGGGCCACGTCGTGGGTCAGCATCGAGGTCAGGTCGTTCTTGAAGGCGAGCGCCGCGGCCAGGTCGGCGTTGCCGCGTTCGAGTTCGGCGGCGTGTTCGCTGAGCGCCACCTCGGCCTCTTTGCGCGACGCGATGTCGACGAGGGTGGCGACGTAGCCGCGGGGCGCGCCGGCCGCGTCCGGGATGGCGGCCATGGTGGCCAGGACCGGTACCTCGGTGCCGTCGGCGCGGTGCAGCAGCCAGTCGCCGCCACCGCCCGGCGGGGGCAGCGGCGGGGGTTCCGGCACGTCGTCCTGCTGGCCGGTGAGTTCCCGCCAGCGGCGGTTCACGTCGATCACGCGGTAGTTGGCGTCGAGCACCATGACCGCCTCGTTCATCGACTGGAGCAGGTTGTCGGCGAAGTCCTGACGGTCGCGCAGCTCGGCGACCAGGCCGGACTGGTCCGGGGTGCGCAGCGGGCCGGCGTCGGGGCGGGCCAGGATCGCGCCGGCAGTCAGGGTGAGCAGGCCGGCGGCCAGGGTGAGCGGCATCCCCCCGGCGGGGCCCTGCCCGGGGACGGCCGGCGCGAACAGCCGGTGGACCAGCGCGACCAGGGCGACGGTGGCCGCGCCGAGCAGGAGCGGGTCGGCCACCCGCACCGAGGTGCCGCGGATCCGGCGCGGCAGCCGCAAGTCGAGACCGGCGACCGCGAGGCCGGCGAGCAGGGTGGCGACCGCGGCGGCCGGGTGCCGGTCGAGCGCGGTGGCGCCGAGGGCGGCCGAGGTCAGTGCGAGCAGTGCGGCCGCCCCGGTGCGCAGCCGGTCGGTGATCCCGCCGGCCGCCGGGATCACCTGCAGAAGCAGGGCCAGCCCGGCCGGGGCCAACGCGACAGCCGGAGCGGGCGTGAGCCCCTCCGGCATGCTGAGGTCGGACGTGTGCGTGTTCAGGAGTCCGAGGACGGTGACCGTCACTCCGGCGCTCCCGGCGATCAGCCGGGACCATGTGCCCACGCCGCGTGCCGCGATATGCACCAATCCCCCCATGACGTGAGGAAAAGAGCATATCGCGGCGCGCGTGGTTACTTACCCGCCCAGCCGAACCCTTCCTCCAGGCGGACCTTGCTGGCCACTCGTGAGATCTCGGCATGCATCCGATTCGCGTGGTGGCCACAGAAGGCCAGGTCGCCGCCGCTGCTCAGGGTCACCTCCAGCTTGGCGGCCGCGCCACAACGATCGCAGCGCTCGGTCATCTCGCCGACTACGTCGATCTCGGGCGACAGCAGGGTGGTCATAACGCTCTCCTTGCTCGGTGGCGGTGTGCAGCGGTACTGACAGCGAGAAGATCGGTCCCCGGTCAGGACGCTTTAGGGGTTCGGCCGTTGCTCCCGCAGCGGACGGCCGGTCGGCCCGGCCCGGATCCGCGCAACGGTTGTGCACCCCGGCGTGACCCGAACCCGCTCTCCAACTCCTTGAAGATTTCCCTCAAGTCGCCAAGGCATTCCACCTGGAGCCGAGGCACCTGACCGAGGGAGACACTTGATGTTCGGTTCCGACGCCCGTCGCTTGGCCGTCCGTTTCGCGGCCGTCGCGAGCGCCGCCACCGTTTCTCTCTGCGGTTTCACCGGGCCGGCCGCGGCCGCTCCGGTGGCGCCGCGGACCGGGACGATCCTGGAGGCCGGCGCTGCCGGCGCCATCCCGGACAGCTACATCGTGGTGCTCAAGCCCGGATCCGACGCCGCGCTGCGGGTCGCTTCCGCCTCGCAGGACCTGACTTCGGAGTACGGCGGTCAGGTGCTCGGCAACTACCAGGCCACCGTACGCGGATTCCACGCCCGGATGTCCGCGACCCAGGCGGCCCGCCTCGCCGCCGACCCGGCCGTGCAGTACGTCGAGCAGGACGCCGTGATCGCCATGTCCTCCACCCAGCCCAACGCCACCTGGGGCCTGGACCGGATCGACCAGCGGGAGCGGAGCCTGGACAAGAAGTACACGTCCCGGTCGGCCAAGGACGTCACCGCGTACGTCATCGACACCGGCATCCGCACCACCCACCAGGAGTTCGGCGGCCGGGCGAGCAGCGGCTGGGACTTCGTCGACGGCGACAAGGTCGCGAACGACTGCAACGGTCACGGCACCCACGTGGCCGGCACGATCGGCGGCGCCACCTACGGCGTGGCCAAGGACGTCAAGCTGGTCGGCGTGAAGGTGCTCGGCTGCGACGGCTCCGGTTCGTACTCCGACTTCGTCGCGGGCATCGACTGGGTGACCGAGAACGCCAAGCTGCCCGCGGTGGCCAACATGAGCATCGGCGGCCCGGTCAGCAAGGCGCTCGACGACGCGGTGAACCGGTCGATCGCGAAGGGTGTCACGTACGCCATCGCGGCCGGCAACGAGAAGAAGAACGCCTGCAAGTCCTCGCCGGCCGACACCGCGAACGCGATCACCGTGGCCGCCGTGGACAGCGCCGACAAGCGCGCCTCGTTCTCCAACTTCGGCCGCTGCGTCGACCTGTTCGCGCCGGGGGTGGACATCAAGTCGGCGTCCCGGTCGTCGAACACCGCCACCACCGTGATGAGCGGCACCTCGATGGCCAGCCCGCACGTGGCCGGCGCGGTCGCTCTGGTGCTCGGCGCCCACCCGGGCTGGACCCCGCAGCAGGTCCGTGACGACCTGGTCGGGCACGCCGAGACCGGTCTGGTCCGCAATCCGGGCAGCGGTTCGCCGAACAAGGTCCTCTACACCGGCTACCTGAACGAGACCCCCGCGAGCACCGCGAAGAAGCACTGACCGAGTCCTGCCCCGCACGCCGCGCGACGCCTCAGGTGTCGCGCGGCGTCGCTGTTTACCCATCCGGAAATGTCCTGGTTTTCCGGGAAAACCGGCCGTCCGGCCAGCGCTCGGCAAAGTGCCCCACTTCGGGGCCCGCGACGGCTAGCGTGAGATCGATCCCAGCCGCGAGGAGGACCCATGTCCGAGGCGCCGGTCGCCGTAACGCCGACCGTCCTGGTCGTCGACGATGAAGAAGACCTCCGCGACATCATGCGTCGCATGCTGGAGCGCCGGGGGTTCGCGGCCCTGGTCGCCGGGGACCCGGACGAGGCCATTGCGGTCTGCCGGGACCACGTCGGCGACATCAACGCGCTGGTCACCGACCTGACGCTGCCCGGCGGGGCATCCGGCGGCGAGTTGGCCGCCACGCTGATCACGATGCGTCCGAAGCTCGTCGTGGTGTACATCTCCGGTCTGCCCAAGGACATCGCGGTCGCCAAGGGGCTGGTCGGTCCGGACGCCCTGCTGGTGAAGAAACCGTTCACCGCCGACGCCCTGCTGGCGGCCCTCAAAAAGGTCCTCGGCGACGAAGAAGGCGGCCCGCCCCCGAGCTAGACCGGCCAGGGCACGGTCAGCTCGCCGAGCCGCCACCGGGCCGGGCCGTCGAGCACCGTCCGGCCCTCGGCGCGCAGCCGGCGAACCGTGGCCGGCCAGCGCTGCCGTGGTCCGAACGGGGTCGCCTCGGTCTCCCACGCCCGGGCCAGCGCGTGCAGCAACTCGTGCACGGGGTGGCCCGGCACGTTGTGGTGGATCAGCGCCTTGGGCAGCCGCTCGGCGAAGACCGCCGGATGCTCGAGGGCCGGCAGCCGGGCGGACAGGGTGAGCGTCGACGGCACGCCGTCCTCGATCACCGCCCAGGTGGCGATCCGGCCCAGCTCGTCGCAGGTGCCCTCGACCAGCAGCGCGCCGGTCGCGGTCATCTGCCGCCAGGCCGCGGCCACTCCGTCCTCCGGGTACTGCCGCAGGACGTTGAACGCGCGCACCACCACCGGGGACAGCCCGGCCAGCTCGAATCCGCCCCGCCGGAACTCCAGACGGGGCGGGTCGGCGTACGGCAGCGCCGCCGCGACCCGGCCCGGATCGATCTCCAGACCGACCACCGTGACGTCCGGGCGGACCGCGGCCGCGAGCCGGCCCCGCAGCTCCACGGCGGTGACCGGCGTCGCGCCGTACCCGAGGTCGACGACGAGCGGGGCGGCCGCCGCGAGAAGCGGGGCCGCGCAGCGGTACGCGATGTAGTTGTCCACCCGCCGCAGACGGTTCGGGTTCGTCGTCCCCCGGGTGATCGCGCCGACCGGTTTCACCGGCTACAGCTCCCGGTGCACCTTGTGCTGGGCCGCCTGGGCGATCGGGCGGACCACCAGCCGGTCGATGTTCACGTGCTGCGGCCGGGTCGCGGCGAACGCGACGATGTCCGCGATGTCGTCGGCCACCAGGGGCTCCTTGACCCCGGCGTAGACCGAGTCGGCCTTCGCCGCGTCGCCGTCGAAGCGGTTCAGCGCGAACTCGTCGGTGCGCACCATCCCGGGGTCGATCTCCACCACCCGGACCGGCTTGCCGGAGAGCTCCAGCCGCAACGTCCCGACCAGGGCGGTCTGTGCGTGCTTGGCCGCGACATAACCCCCACCACCCTCGTACGGGGTGAAGGCCGCCGTCGACCCGATCGTCACGATCGTGCCCGCGCCACTCGCCTCGAGGGCCGGCAGCAGCGCCTTGGTGACCCGCAGCGTGCCCAGCACGTTCACGTCGAACATCCACTGCCAGTCGTCGGCCGAGCCGGTCGCGACCGGGTCCAGCCCGCGGGCGCCGCCGGCGTTGTTGACCAGCACAGTGAGCCGGCCGTCCAGCGCGTCCACCGCGGCGGCCAGCGCGGCCACCGACGCGTCCGAGGTGACGTCGCACTCGACAGCCGTCGCGTTCCCGATCTCCTTGACCAGCGCGTCCAGCCGGTCGACCCGGCGGGCGGCGGCTACCACGTGGAATCCCTCACCGGCCAGGCGGCGGGCGGTCGCCGCTCCGATTCCGCTGGAAGCCCCGGTGACCACTGCGATGTTCTGCATGGCTCCGATCTAACCTCATGACCTGAGTCACCCTCGCGCCGCTGCGTAGTGGTTCAGCCCACGCCGATGGGGAAGATGACAACTGCGCAACGACTTTCACCAGTGGGTAACTTTCACGGTGGAGCACCCCGAGCGGAGGGAACGAACGTGGCCGAGGTCTGCTGGCCCACCCCACGGCGCATTGCCACCGTCTCGGTGCACACGTCGCCGCTGGAGCAACCGGGCACCGGTGACGCCGGTGGGATGAACGTCTACATCGTCGAGGTGTCCAAGCGGCTCGCCGCGGCCGGCGTCGAGGTGGAGATCTTCACCCGGGCCACCTCCAGCGACCTGCCCCCGGTGGTCGAGATGCTGCCCGGCGTGCATGTCCGGCACGTCACCGCCGGTCCGTTCGAGGGCCTGGCCAAGGAGGAGCTGTCCTCGCAGCTCTGCGCGTTCTCCACCGGTGTGCTGCGGGCCGAGGCGGCGCACCCGCCGGGCCACTACGACCTGATCCACTCGCACTACTGGCTCTCCGGCCAGGTCGGCTGGCTGGCCCGGGAGCGCTGGGGCGTGCCGCACGTGCACACCGCGCACACCCTGGCCAAGGTGAAGAACCGGCTGATCGCGGCCGGTGACCGGCCGGAACCGAAAGCCCGGGTGATCGGCGAGGAGCAGGTGGTCGCCGAGTCCGACCGCCTGGTGGCGAACACCCGGTTCGAGGCGCAGGACCTGATCACCCACTACCAGGCCGACCCGGCCCGGGTCAGCGTGGTGCAGCCCGGCGTCGACCTGGAGCGGTTCCGTCCCGGCCCGGCCGACCGGGCCCGGTTCGGGCTGCCCGAGCACGGCCGGATCGTCGCGTTCGTCGGCCGGATCCAGCCGCTCAAGGCGCCGGATGTGCTGATCTCCGCGCTCGCCGAGATGCGCGCCCGCGGCGCCGGCGACGTCACCCTGGTGATCTGCGGCGGCCCGAGCGGCAGCGGGCTGGACCGCCCGTCCGCGCTGATCGAGCTGGCCGCCTCGCTCGGTGTCACCGACTCGGTGGTGTTCCTGCCCCCGCAGACCGGCGCCGGCCTGGCCGCCCTCTACCGGGCCGCCGACCTGGTCGCGGTGCCGTCCTACAACGAGTCGTTCGGGCTCGTCGCGCTGGAGGCGCAGGCCTGCGGCACGCCGGTGGTGGCGGCCGCGGTCGGTGGGCTGGTCACCGCGGTCCGCGACGGCGAGAGCGGCGTGCTGATCGACGGCCACGACCCGGCCGACTGGGCGCGGGTGCTGGACCGGCTGCTGGCCGCGCCCGGCTATCGGCACCGGCTGTCGTCCGGCGCGGTCGCGCACGCCTCCCAGTTCTCCTGGGATCGGACCGTGGAGACGCTGCTGCGGGTCTACCGTGACGCGGTGACGGAGCACCGGGCGCTGATCACGGCCCGGGTGGAGGGGGCGAGCTGCGCATGGTGACCGCACTGATCGAGAAGGTGCTCGACGACCGTGAGCTGGAGTGGGAGCCGACCGGCGACACGTCCTACGTGGTCACGCTGCCCGGTACGCACAAGCTGAAGACCGCCTGCAACCTGATCGTCGGCGAGCACGCGCTGCGGATCGAGGCGTTCGTGATGCGCCAGCCGGACGAGCGCCGCGAGGAGCTGTGGGCCTGGCTGCTGCGCCGCAACGCCCGGATGTACGGGGTGTCGTTCTCCATCGACGCGGTCGGCGACATCTACCTGACCGGCCGGGTGTCGCTCAAGGGCCTGGACGAGGACGAGCTGGACCGGCTGCTCGGCGCGGTGCTGACGTATTCCGACGAGTCGTTCGACATCATGTTGGAGATCGGGTTCGGCTCGTCGATCCGCCGGGAGTGGGAGTGGCGGGTCAAGCGTGGCGAGTCCCTGGCCAACCTGCAGGCCTTCAAGCACTTCGCCGCGCCCGATCCGGTCAGCGACGGCACGCCCTGATCCCACTGCCGTGTCCGTGGCGCGCACGGTCAGCGCGGCGGTGCTGCCACTGACCGCCTGCCGGTCCCCCCGTGCATCCCGGCGACGCCACCCTGAGCCGAGTCGATCACCTGACCGTGCTTCAGCGGCTCGGTCCGCCGGGCCCGAAACGATCGGCGGCTTCGGTCCCGGCCTCACCGCCGGCCCGGATCTCGGCATGGTCGCGGTGGCCGCCGCGGGTGGGGTGAAGATGGTCGCGCCGCGAGTCCGGCGGCGAGAAGTGCCGTGCGCAAGCGCTACCCCATTTTCGGACCGGAAGATATCTCGCGACGGTGTCGCGCAGCCACCTCGGCCTCCGCCAAGATCGCTCTGACGTGCGAAAACACGATCATGATCACCGTGAATTCATCTGCGCGCCACCCGCCGTCAAGATCGCCCTGATTCGACGCTCATCATTTCCTTCGCTCGGTAAGAGTCGTAATTTCAACCGGTGCGAAGGAGTCCGGACGAGTGATAACCGGATCGTCCGATCGGTTGGTTGTTGGCGATTGTGACGCCTGAGACAGATGTCGACACGCATACGGGTTGTGAGGCTTGACTGCCCCAACTAGCGTGGTCGATGGACGCCGAGCCGTTAGTTCGGGGAACGGGTCGATCAGCAATGATCGCCGCGGATCGGTGTTTGGGGACGGGTGGCATCAGCCGTTGGGGGACGGCGCGACCCGAGACCGGCGGTTAGTGCGGGCGACGCCTATGGGGATGGGGGTCGCCCGCCGCCGCCGGTGCTTTTGTTTGCGGCTGACGTGTCGTTCCGCGCCGCAGGATCCGCATTCCGCGCGCTTATTCACTAGTCGATTCATGCACCCACCGTGCATGTCGGTCCGATGTGTTCATTGGCGCGCCCGCCGGATCCGCCCGCACCGTCCGCCGGATCCGCCCGCGCGAATCGCCGATAGTCCGATGTGTCCTCTGGCGCCCCGATGATGCGGTAAATCGGCGTTGCGGCGGCAATCGGAGGTATGTGATGGGCGCCGCGGCCCGCGCTTTCGAAGATCAAATTCAAGAACACGATGTCCTATGTGGGCGTTGGGTGCAGATCGCCGCTCCCGCGGGGGCCGGGCACGGCGATCTGGCCGCTGGCGCGTCCACACCGATCGCCGCACCCTTCATTGCCCGTGGGTGGTCCC
>NZ_LLZH01000310.1:0-109907 GCF_001509495.1 Actinoplanes awajinensis subsp. mycoplanecinus
TAGGAACAGGCAGCGTCCCGGCCGCGTACTGCCGTCGAGCGGTGATGTACGCGATGCCGGTCGACGACGCCCACTCCTTCAAGTTCACATGAGCATCATAGCTACCTTAACAGCGCCAAAGATGCTCAACACGCCAGCAGTTAGTTACCCCCAGACGTGGTCTTCCGCGTCGATCGCGTTCAGGAGGTCGGCCATCGCCGCGGCGTCGGACACGGCCATCGGGCGCCACACGAGGTTCTGCGATGCGACAGTCATGATCGCGACCCTAGGGAGCCCGGCGGGGGATGTCATCCCGATTTCGGCCCGGTGATGAAGTCCGATGTTCGGACTGGCCAGTGGTCATCGGCGATCAGTGATCGCTTGCTGGATGCGCCGTTCTGGACGCCTGTCAGCGTTGTGCGGTGCGGTCGTCGTACGTCTCGCGGGCGTCGAGTACTTCCTCGATGTGTTGCACCGACCACTCGGTGAGCGCCTTCAGAGGGCCTCGCAGTGTCTGGCCGAGCGGCGTCAGCGCGTACTCCACGCGGATCGGCGCCTCCGGGTAGACCGTCCGCACGATCAGCCCGTCGCGTTCGAGGGTGCGCAGCGTCTGGGTGAGCATCTTCTCGCTGACTCCCGCGAGCTCCTGGCGCAGCCGCGTGAACCGGCACGCCCCGTGCCGGCCGAGCTCGCCGAGCACGAGCACCGACCACTTGCTGCCGATGTGGTCCAGGACGTCACGTGAGGGGCAGCCACGTGCGTAGGGGTCCCACGACGATGTGGGCTCGTTCACCTTCTGGCCGGTCGGCACCGTGCTCACCTCGATCGTTTCGCCCGGGTGGCCACCTTACCCGGAAGTGCGTACTTACGGAAAGAGAGTGACCAGGTCATCGTGATGGACATGCCGCGGGAGGTCCACGGCAACTAGGGAGATCATCATGTCGATCGTCGTCACCGCCGCCTCCGGGCAGCTGGGCCGGCTCACCGTCGAAGCGCTGCTGGCCCGCGGGGTGCCGGCCGCCGGCATCATCGCGACCAGCCGTGACGTCACCACAATCAAGGACTTCGCCGACCGCGGTGTCGACGTCCGCCGCGCCGACTTCGCGGAACCCGACACTCTCCCCGCCGCTTTCGCGGGTGCGGACCGGCTCCTGCTGATCTCCACCACGACCCCGAGCGAGCGTGTCGCCAACCATCGCCGCGCCATCGACGCCGCAGTGGCTGCGGGCGTGCAGCTGGTCGCGTTCACCAGCATGCTGCGCGCGGACACGTCCACCACCATCCTCGCTCGCACCCACCATGCCACCGAGGCGTACCTGTGCGAGCGCCTGCCCAGCGTCATGCTGCGCAACGGCTGGTACCTGGAGAACTACACCGCCCAGCTGCCCCAGGTGCTGCAGAGCGGGGTCCTCGCCGGAGCCGCCGGCCCAGGCAGGATCAGCGCCGCGACCCGCGCCGACTACGCCGACGCCGCCGCGGTCGTGCTGACCACCGACGGACACGCCGGCACGACGTACGAGCTGGGCGGGGACCACGCCTTCACCCTGACGGAGCTGGCCGCGGCGATCTCGGCCGCCAGCGGGAAGCGGATCGAGTACACCGATCTCCCGGTCGACGCGTTCGCCCGGCTGCTGACCGGGGTGGGCGTGCCCGCCGCATTGGCGGACGTCCTCGCCGACGCCGATCGCGCCATGAGCCGCGACGAGCTCTACACCGACTCCGGCGACCTGCGGCGCCTGATCGGACGTCCGACCACGACCCCCGCCGAGGCCATCGCCGCCGCACTCCAGGTGTAGATGATCTCAAGAGCTACATAGCTGCCCTCTCGAGCCGGCGCGGGAAGTCCTGCGCGGCGCCGGTGATCTCGGCGGCGTGGCCCATCGGGTAGGCCGGGTGGTCGCCGTTTGGCGACCACGTCGTCGGGTGGGGCCATGCGGCTATCCATGGGCGAGGGCCCCGGCGCAGTTGCGCCGGGGCCCGGGTTTACAGGTCGATACACCATTTACCGACAGGTTCGTCGGGTTGTCGTTTCCACACCTGCCGTTGCGGACGGCGTGCGGTGCGAGGATCGCTTAAGCGTGACCGGAGACCACCTTTCGTACGATGGAATTTCGGTGTCCACCCCCAGGCCGGAACTGCGTCCTGGTGGCGGGCGATCCAACGGTGTTCAGCCCTCCCTTTCCTCTACGTCCGTTACTGCGGTGACGCTGCCTGCCTGTGCCGGAACCCCACGCGACTTCATGGCCCCGGACGCGTGCGACAGGCGGTTTTTCCAACAGGAGCCCTGAACCTGCATCAGCCCCTGCTTGATCTGCCCTGACCTGGACTTACGTCAGGGGCTTACCTGCACCATGCCGTACCTCTTGCACTACTTCTCCGTGCGGAGCCGGGCGAGCCACGACGTGTATCCGGGCCCTGCTTGACGCTCGGCTCGATCGTCGTGTTGCGGCGATCTCTGCTGTCAACAAGAAGAAAACTAGCCAGATCCGGCGACAATGTCTAGTACGTACGACATAGATTTTCTCGGGCGATCTCAGAGGGCTCCGGCGGTCGCCATCGCGGCCGGCAGGGTGAGCGTGAACCGGGTGCCGCCGTCGGTCCCGGGCCCGGCAGTGATCGTGCCGCCGTGTGCCTCGACGATCGCCTTGCTCACCGCCAGGCCGAGGCCGGTCCCCTTGATGTTGCTCCCGGTGGCGGTGCTGGCCCGGAAGAACCGGTCGAACAGCAGCGGGTACTGCTCGGCCGGCACGCCGATCCCGTTGTCGGTGACCGTCACGACGATCCCGGTGTCGTCATGGCCGGCGGTGACGGTGACGGTGCCGCCCGGCAGGGTGTATTTCACGGCGTTGGACAACAGGTTGTCCAGGACCTGCTGCAAGCGCCGGGCCTCGCCGGAGATGACCGGCAGCGGCCCGATCTCGGCGGTCAGCGTCAGCTGCCGGGCGTCGGCGGCACCTCGATGGTTCTGTACGGCCTCGTGGATCAGAGGTCCAGGTGCCACGGGTTCCGGGTGGAGCGTGTTGCGGCCGCCGTCGAGCTGGGCCAGATCGAGCAGGTCGTCGACCAGATTGGTGAGCCGGCCGCTGGTACGGTCGATCACGGCCAGGTTCTTGCGGAGCTTGTCGGGCAGTGCCGGGTCGGCCGCCATCATCTCGGTGTATCCGCAGATGACGCCGATCGGGTTGCGCAGTTCGTGGCTGACCACGGCGACGAGGTCGTCTTTCATCCGGTCCAGCTCGCGCAGCTGACGTACCTGCAGTTGTTCCTGCTGGAGCAGGTGTTCGCGCCGGTCGGCGAGGCGCCGGCGTTCGGTGATGTCGTGCAGGAAGGCGTGGAAGACCGGGGTGTCCCGTTCCAGGCACATCTGCATGGTCATCTCGACCGGGAACTCCTGACCGGTGCGGTCGGTCGCGGTCAGCTCCACCCGCCGGCCGGACAGGCGTGACGTGCCGGTGCGCCGCGTCAGTTCCAGGCCCGCGAGATGCGCGTCGTGGAAGCGCTCCGGGATCATCAGTGCGGTCGCCGGCCGGCCCACGGCTTCGGCGGCCGACCAGCCGAACAGCCGCTCGGCTGCTTCGTTCCAGGTGGTGACCTGCCCGTTGCGGTCCATCGACACGAAGGCGTCCTGGGCGGTGTCCAGCACCGAGCGCATCCGTGCCGAGGACAGCATGAGCTCGCCGTGCGCCGTGTGCAGGGCGATCTCCGACTCGGCGTTGGCCGCCAGGTCCTGCAGGATCTCCACCTCGGTCTCGGACCACTGCCGGGGCTGGCCGTCGATCGCGCAGAACGAGCCGAGCACCTGCCCGTCCGGCGAGCGCAGCGGAAAGCCCGCGTAGGCGATCACGTTGAGGTCGGGAATGGCCAGGTTTCCGCAGAGCCGGCCATCGGCCCGGGCGTCGGTGATGACCAGGGGAGCCTGGTCGGTGACGACGTACTGGCAGAACGAGTGCGACAACGGGGTCTGTCCCCGTGACGCCCAGGGCTCGTCCAGCCCGACCGCGCTGACGAACACCTGGCGGTCCGCGTCGACCAGCGAGACCAGGGCGACAGGGGCGTTGACCAGTCGGGTGGCCAGCCGGGTGAGCCGGTCCAGGGTCGTGGCCGAGTCGGCGTCGAGCAGCCCGGTGGCGCGCAGCGCCTGCAGTCGGACAGGGTCGTCGACCCGGCCCTGCACGCTCAGTTCAGCAATGTTGTCAGCCATCGCGAACTCCTGATCGACCGGCCACCGCCGCAACTGAGCAAACAGGCCCAGTGCTTCGGAAAGGTGGGGGTACTCGCGGGACCAGTTCGCGGCGGCACCTACCGGTGCGCGGCTCCTACCTTGCCGGTCTTCATGACGTAGTTAGTTTGCTCGCGAGTTCGGGCACCCGCTGTCGCTGAGTTTCGGCACCACCGAGATCTCACCTATCTCGATGTTCGTGAGTTTGGGCCCCACCCCCAGCGAGATTTGCTCACGCGTCGGCGGCTGACCCTGCCGCTCACGCACGGTGACGAGTGCTTGAGACAGGGCAAGCCTTGTCAGCGGCAGTTCCGAGTGCCCGAATCGAGGCTCAGCCGAGATCAAGTGGTCGGTATCCAGAATCGCAGCTTCTCGCCGCGCTGATCGTCGAAGATACCGCCGTTGGCCTCGATGACCTTGCGGGAGGCGATGTTCGTGGCGTCGCACATGACCAATGCCGACGGGATGCCCAGACCGTGCGCCAGAGGCAAGGCGGCACGCAGCATGGCTGTGGCATGACCGCGACGGCGAGCGGACGGTCGGACGTCATAGCTGATATGGCCGCCGACGTCCAGTAGGGAGGGCGTCAGGCGGTGTCGGATCGCGAGACGGCCCAGGTAATCGTCGCCCTGGATCCACCACAGCGAGGTCGAAGGCACATAACCTTCGGGTCGGGGCGAGTCCTCCAAGGACTGCGCGCGCAACCAGCCGACATACCCGGAGAAGCTCTCCCGCGCCGCCCAACGATGTCCGAATTCGCGTAACTCGCTTCCGATCATGGTCAGGTCGGCGGAGTCACCTCGTCCTTCGGCGCGGAACTCTGCCATGGCGGCGAGGAAAGACCGATGCACCTGTTCGGTGGGGAGGCTCAGCTGGGGCATACCGTTCATGGATACCGAGTCGGGCGATCCTGCGCATCGGGTTTTCGGCAGATCCGCGCGATCAGAGTGGGTGACACGGCCCTATGTTGTAACTCGCTGTGGCGGGCGGTGGTGGGCTCGGTTTGTGAACCTGAACCTGATCCGATTCGTGGACGAGCCGGGTGGGGCTCGGGCGTCACGATGAGGCGGTGAATGCGGTCGCAGGCGTCGCCTTCGGCCCGTTAGCCTCATGCGATGATCACGCTGATGCCGGTGCTGGAGCGGTGGTCCGCTGACTGCCCGTTCTGGCCGGCCGAGCAGACCGACTTCTATTTCGCGGTTCCGCGAATGCCGACGTCGCAGCAGGTGGGGGCGGTGGTCTGGACGTTGATCGGCCGCAGCGTGACCGCCGATGACCTTTCGATCACCGCGACGGACGCGGTCGAGGCGATCGAAAAGTATCTGGCCTGCGACGACGGAGACTTCGCGCCGGGTGGATTGCGGATGGGCGACGAGAACGTCGTCATCGACCCCGGATGCTGCGTCGGCCTCGACGAATGGCGCGACTGGCTCCGTGTGATCGGCGGTGAGGTGATCGACCTCGGCCATGACCCGGATCCGCTGATCGAGCACCGAGGGCCGGTGGTCCGGGTGTGGAGGGACGGCGGCCAGCTTCCTGCAGGGTCGGTTCTCGGCCCGGACGAACCACACATCGACATCCCGCGCCATATTTTGCCGAACCTATTGAATGCGGTTCAGCATGATCTCGCTGGTTTCCTGACCGCTCTGCATCCGTGGGTGCAGGGCATTCGCTCCGATCTGGCGGATGCGCTGGCCGCGGCGATGGATCGGCGCCTGCAAATCAGCGAGCCTCTCGGCATCTGACGCAGCATGCGCTGCTATCCCTTGCCATCCGGTGCTCGTCACGGCACCATACTTCGAGAATCTGTATCTGCTCGCGCCGCAGGAGGGCCCGCTGCCCGACGGCCGCAACGGCCTGTTGTTCTCGCTCGCCCTCGCCCTCGCCCTCGGCGACGGCACCTGGCCGCTGATCGCGTTGGACGACATCGCGTGGTTCGTCAGCCACATGTTCGATTCCTGGCAGGGCTGGGGCGAGCGGGACCTGGCCGTGGTGGGCGACAGTCTCACCGGGCAGCAGATTGCGTCCGTCTTCGAACGCGTCACCGGAGTTCCCTCGGCCTACCAGCCGTTGCCACTCACCACCCTGCGTGACGCCATCCCCGGGACCGGCCATGACTTCGCGGCCATGTTCCGGTTCTTTCAGAGTCGCAACATCGCCGTCTGCGACCGCGACATCGAGGCTCTGCGAAAGCTGCACCCGCAGCTGACGACGTGGGACGCCTGGCTGCGCGCGACGAACTGGGACGGCAGGCAGAAGAACTGCGAGCAGGAGAGTAGCCGCCGCAGTCGTGCGAGTGGCGGCGGCTCACTCTCAGGCCGTAGACAACGCGCGTCCGACGTGCCGTGTCCGTCATCGAACGTGAGCGGCACGTCGGTTCGGTGACAGGTGGATCCGCCGCATCCGGCGGTGGCGCCGAAACTCGCGTACAAAACCAGGTGTCCTTTGCCATCAGTGATGAGGTACTGCCAGTTGATGTACGGCGTCTGGGTGTTTCTGCCGGATAGGGGAGGCACGATCGGGTGTCTGCTGCCGTGCCGGAGTTCGGCGGGTTCGTACGGTCAGGTTGGCTCGACGGTGCGGGGGCGTTGGTCTCGTGTTGGGGCCAGCCGTTTGAGTGGTGCCGGTCGATCCGGTGGTTCTCGTCGCACCGGGGCAAGCGCAGCTTCTCGTTCCTGTGGTGGGTTCAGCAGGACTGGGCCGGACTTCTTCGTGCGATTCCGCGACGGCTCGGCGGCGGTCGTTGACGTACGCCCTGATGATCGGATCGAGCCGGAGGATGCGGCCAAGTTCGCGGCCTCGACGCAGGCGTGTGCTTCGGTCGGGTGGGATACCAGGGGGTGGGCGGGCTACCGCCGCCGCCGGGTCGCCGGTGACGACCTGGGCCACGCCATGACGGTGATGCGTCTGGTCGACGAGTACGCGGCGCGCCGGGTCGACGCCTGAGCGGTACGGTGGCCCGGCATTGCCGTCACGGTCCAATGTGGTCTGAGTCCGGTCTCAACCGTCGTCACAGGAGGATGAAGTGCGGATCTATCTGGGTGGGCCGATGTTCGACCTGCCGAACGTCGAATTCAACCTGAACCTCGCCGCCCGGCTGCGCAAGAACGGCTTCGTGGTCTACTGCCCCAACGAGAACGAGGCGATCAACGACAAGACCCGCACCGACATCACCCCGGAGAAGGTCTATCTGCAGGACCGTGAGGAGTTGCTGGCCAGCAACGTTTTCCTCTGCCAGGTGTCCGAGGACTCCGGCACCATGTGGGAGGCGGGTCTGATGGCCTGTCTCTCCACCGACGTGGACCCGAGCAGGTACTACGGCGTCATCGGACTGGCGACCGACATCCGCCTGGCCACGGTGCCAGACCCGGCCAAGAGCGGGATCGAGAATCAATCCTGGGCGGTCAACGCCTTCGTGATCGGCGGCCTCAAGACCTCGCTCGGTGTGGTCGGCGACGTCGACAGTCTGATCGCCCGCCTGCTGGAGATCCGGGCCGAGCGGGAAGAGACCGAGGACGCCCGTTCCTGACCGTCGATCGGCCCGGTCGAGGCGGAACACCCGGGCTCGTCCCGCGCGGCCCCGGACGTCATCGCCCTCGGCCCGGCGCGTGCGCGGCGGGCCGCAGATCCGCATCGTAGAGGTTGACCAGGAACGACGTGGCGAGGGTCAGTTCGGTCGCGGCGCGCATCTCGGGCAGTGACCGCCAGACCGGGCTGATCCCCTCCTGGTTGAGAACCACGTCCTGGGTGCCGCCGGCCTCGGTGACGAAACAGTTCCAGCGGTGTGCGTCGGCGCCGCGGCGGCACGAGTCCCCGGGGATGTCGACGTCGCCCAGGTGGTGCAGCGCCCGGGCATCGAGCGACGTCTCCTCCAGGAGTTCCCGCCGGGCGGCGTGTGCGGGATCCTCGTCCACCTCGACGTGCCCGGCCGGGATCGTCAGCCCGAAAGGGAACCGGGTCCGGCGGAACAGCAGGTACTCCCCGGCGTCGTTCCGGACGAATATCCCGGCGGTCTGATGCCAGTACTCGCCGTCCGCGGCGAGCCACCATCGGATGTCCGGGGTGATGATGACCGCCCGTGGCCGGTGCGCTCCGCAGGCCCCGCAGACGTAGAGGCCGGCCGCGTCCCGCGTGAGGTTCTCGCTGCCGCAGTCGATGCAGGTGGTGCGTTCGCATTTCTCGTCGATCAGGGCCGGGTCAAGCTTGACCATGACTCACCACCTCCGTGAATTCGACCAGGCTGTCGAGCCAGTCGATGTTTTCCCGCGTGAACAGTTCGCCCGGCACGAGCCCGGTGGCGACCCCGACGAAGTCCCAGCCCGCACCGAGCGCCGCGGACATGTCCATCAACGCGTCGCCGACATAGACGGTGCGCGCGGCGTCGACGCCGCGGCTCTCGAGAACGCCGCGGGCGAGGGCGAACACCGCGGGATCCGGTTTGTGCGCGCCGGTGATGTCGGCACCGTGCACGAACAGCAGCCGCGTGACGGGGAAACCGATCCGGGTGAGGTCGGCGATCGCCGGCTCGGTGTTGGCGGATGTGACGACACCGACGTGGATCCCGCGGTCCAGCAGGTGGCCGACCAGATCCACCGCTCCCGCCATGGCGGTCTTCGGGAATTCCGGTTCGAGGGCCAGGTTGGCCGCCCGCAGCTCGGGCAGGGGCGCCGCCGACCGGTACAAGGTTGTGATCAATTCGTCGAACGGCCGGCCCCAGTGCCGCAGCAGATCGTCATCGGTCACCTCCAGGTCGTAGACCCGGGCGGCGACTGCCTTGTGGTGGTCCCACTTGGCTTCCCGGCTCCGCAGCAGGGTGTCGTCCAGGTCGAAGACGACCGCGCCCGCGCGCAGGATCTTGCGGCGGGCCTGCCGCACTCTGGCCGCTACCATCCTCGGTCCTCCGGCGCCGGGGCCTCGTCACGCTGATGCCGTCCCATGTCTTAGAGGAACACCGTTTCCGGGTCCAGGCCGAGCAGCACCCGGCCGTGCACCTCCAGCGCGGAGTCGGCGTTCAGCGCGGCGTGCAGACTCATCGCCAGCGAGTCCCGGCCGATGCGCTGGATCGGCACGTCCTGCCGGATCGAGGAGGCGCCGGACGCCTTCTGCACGATCTCCACCGCCTCGTGCGAGAGCCTCGTGCTGTACGCCGCCAGCGCGCGCGCCTCGGCCCGTTCGGTGAGGGTGTGCGCGGTCCGCCGTTTCGCCGCGCCGGCCACCGCGGTGACGAGCCGGTCGCGCAGGGCGGTGGCCGCCAGGATCTTCATCCGCACCTCACCGGCCTGGTGATGGGTGATGGCCGCCGTGCGCTGGGCGGTGTACCGGGTGAAGGTGATGCCCCGCCCGTCGACGTGCTGGGTGAAGAAGTCCTCCGCGGCCTGGGCGAGACCCACCGGCGGCCCGGAGTTGTATGCCGACAGCAGGGGATAGAGCTCGTAGTGGAAGAAGTCGTCGGCCGCGCTCGGATGCGACGGCGGCCGGCTCCACCGCAGGTCCGGGAACGGCAGGACCCGCTGCCGGGGGACCAGCAGATCCGCCACACTGACGGTGCAGCTGCCGGTGCCTTTCAACCCGGAGGTGTGCCAGTCGTCGTGCACGGTGAGATCACCCTTGGGCACGAGGACCAGGACCTGGCGGCCGTCGGCGCGGGCGCCGAGCAGGTCCCAGGTCGCATCGTGGATCCCGGTGTTGAACGCCCATTTCCCGGTGAGCCGGTAGTCGTCGCCGTGCGGGGTGAGCGCGCCGGTCGGGCTGGAGACGATGCTGACCCGGCTGGCCGGCGTGGCGAACACCTCGTCGGCGACCTCCGCGGGGAAGAGGCTGACGGCCCAGGCACCGGTGAAGTAGATCGTCGTGCACCATGCGGCCGAGCCGCACCCGCGGGCGATCTCGGACAGCGCCCGGACCTGCTCGCCGAGATCGGCCTGCCGGCCCCCGTACCGGGTGGGTACCGGCATCCGGAACACGCCGGCCGTGCTGAGCGCCTCGATGGTCTCCGGTGCGACTCTTCCCATCTGCTCGGTCTTGGTGGCATTGGCGGTGAGCACGTGCGAGACCGCCCGAAGCGGCTCAAGACCGGAATCCGGCATGGCGACTCAACCCTCGCTTTCCTTGCGACGGAAACAGAACATCGAGGCCAGGACCGCAAGGCCGGCCAGTACGGCGCTCAGCACCCCGGTCGAGCCCCAGTCGAAGCGGGTGACCGCGGCGCCGAACAGCGGCGGCGCGAGCAACGTGCCGAGGCTGCCCAGCTGCGCCAGGACGCCGTTCGCGAGGTCGGCGTCGGCCCCGTCGTCGACCGTGTAGGGCACCAGGGCGAACATCAGGGAGACCAGGAAGCCGTTGGACACCAGGGCCACCAGACCGGCGCCGACGGCCACCCAGGTGGGCGCGAAGGACGCGAAGGTGATCGTGACCACCACGGGCACGACGACGATCCACCAGAGACCGCGTTGCGGAGAGCGCGAGCGTCTCAGCAGCAGGGCCGCGGTCACGCTGCCGAGCACGTTGCTGAACGACAGCACCGCGGTGACGACACCCGCGTCCACCACGCTGAGACCGTGCTGCTCGGTCAGGTATCGGGGGAGCAGCGTGGTGACGGCCACGCCGATCGCGGCGATCGCGGCGAACGCCGTGGCGAGCAGGACCGGCCGTCGGCGCAGCTTGATGGTCGTACGGTGTCCCTCGTCGGTGCTCGTCGTCGCGGAGCGCACGTTCCGCAGCACGCCGAGGAGCAGGATCAGCGGAGTGACGGCCAGGAGCGCCAGCCACGCCCGCCACCCCCAGGCCACGGTGATCGCCCCGCCCAGCGCCGCGGAGACGCCGAGGCCGATGGGGACGCACGTCCCCCACAGGGCGAGGGCGGCACCGCGAGCCGGGCCCTCGGTGATCCGCATCAGGGCCACCGGTCCGGCCACGAAGACGAGCAGGTAGCCGGCACCCGCGACGAGCCGGCTGACCAGAAGTACCCCGAATCCGTCCGCGAGGGCCGCGCACCCGCCGGCGACGCCGAGAATGAGCAGCCCGGTCAGCAGGGCCGTCCGGAAGCCGAGGCGCCGGATCAGCACCCCCGCTGGCAGCCCCAGGGCCGCGGCGACGCACGTGACGATCGAGGTGGTCCACCCGGCCTGGACCAGGGAGAGCCCGAGTTCGTCCTGCAGGATCCCGGAGATCGGAGCGATGGCGCCGAGCACCGCGGCCGCGAGCACGCCCGTGCCCCACACCGAGCCGACGGCGAGGATCACTCTCCTGCGGACTTTGCCGCCGGCCGGTGCGGTGGTCATGGAATTCCCGGTCATCGATGTGGCGCCTCTCGCTCCGATGGTTCTCCGTCGATCAGGTGTTAAGCCCGAACCGATCGAGGAGTTCCTGGTCCCCGGACACGTACGAGGTGTCGGTGATGACGGTGTGGTCGGACGGGCCGCGGCTGCACATGCACATGTGCCGGCCGGTCGAGGAGACCCGGACCGCACGGGCGCCACCGCTGACCATGATCTCCTCGGCGATGTCCTTCACCAGGAACTCCTGGATCTGGAAACGGCGGCTGTACGCCTGCACGAGACGTGGGAACTTGCCCAGTCCGAGGATGCGGTCGCCGGGTACGTAATCGATGTGCACCTTGCCGAAGAAGGGCAGGAAATGGTGGGCACAGATGGAGAAGTAATTGATGTCGTGCACGCGGACCAGCCCGCGGTGCTCGCCGTCCACCTCGACCGTGGTCTTGAGGATCTTGGCAGTGTCGGTCTCGTAACCGCTCAGCAGCTGCTTGTAGGCCCGGACGATGCGGTCTTCACATTCCGGCTCCTCGTACCATGCCAGTGCGCGCTTGTCCTGGGTGATGTTCTCTTCAAGCCATTGTGCGATGGTCATCTTTCGCTCCGTTCTGAGCTGCGGGCGGGGCAGACGGTTACTGCTGTTTCAGAACCTCGTGGTCATCCAGGTATCGGCCGACGGTGCCCCCTCTCAATGACTCCCATGAATGGCGACCGGCCTCGTAGATCCGTTCGTGATCAGAGCCCGGTCCGGCGGTCGCCGGTGCCGCCACGCTGCGCCACTCGGCGAATGGCAGAGCGAAATGGTGTAGCCCGGCGGTGACCCGGGCGAGCGTCTCCAGGTCCGTGTCGGGCCGGAACGCGGTCCACCAGGCGGCCCGGAAATCGAGGTGGCCGGTCGGTGCGAAGGCGCGCAGGCCGCCGTCGTACACCACACATTTCTCGAGCAGGCTGCCCATCGTGGTCAGTCGTTCCCATTCGAACTCCGGGGTCGTCGCGGTGGTGCCGCGAAGGAAGTCGAACGGCGCTTGCGGGAACTCGGCGGCGGCGCCGTTCTCCGGCAGCCGGAATATCGATTCCAGGGCGATGACGGTGGCCCGGGGCGGCGCCGGCAGGGTGGCCGCGTAGCTGTTGACCAACCTCTCGATCGCGGCGACCCCCGGGGCGGCGGCGATCGTGACCACGACGATGTGCGGAATCCGACGGCCGGTCCGGGCGCTGCGGTCCAGCACTGTCCGCAGAGCCAGGTCCACGGTGGAACCGGTCGCCACGATGTCACCGAGCACCAGGGCCCCGCCGTCGGCGTCCTCCCACCGTTCGTAGTCGATCCGCAACGCGCCGGCCTGCCGGTCCGTACCGATGAAACCGACCATCGGCGGCGTACCGGAGACCGCCTCGACGGCGCTCGCCACGCCGAAGGTGAGCCCTCCACGCAGGATGTTCAGGACCTCGGAACGCGTCCGGGTCAGTGCGGTGCGGAGGTCCGGGATCTCGGCCACGGCCATCGACAAGGCGTCCCGGACCCCGGTCCGCAGAGCTTGGCTGTACTGGTCGCCGACCAGGTGCGGACTCGTGAGCAGACGCCGGGTCGCCGGTGTCGAGCTCACGAGGACGTCGACCGGGCCCGCGGTGTGATGCCGGTAGCAGGTGGACGAGTTCCGGCTGGCAAGAAGTTCCATCAAGGGGATCCTGTTCTGCGGTCGTCAGGCCTTCAGCGCGGGGCGTCTGGCCGGCACACCCCGGCGCCGGGCTATCGCGCGCTCGATCAGATAGGACGACTCGACGCCGTCGACGGTCTTGGTGACGCCGTCCATCGGCTCGTCGTTCTCGATCCGGCAGACCACCACGCGCCGTTTCGGCCAGCCGTCGAGGTCGCCGGGTTCGTCCGCGACGACGATGTCGAGCCCGACCCCGGCGAACAGGCTCTCCCAGTCCAGCGCGCAGGACCTCGAGGATCGGCCGCCCCCGGATTCGTAGATCCCGTTGTCCAGGATCACCAGCCCGTAGTGCGGGAGGGCCGGCACGAGTGCCCCGAGGGCGGGCAGGACGGACAGATTCATCAGGAAGCTGCCATCGGTGTCGACCGCCACCACCGGGAACGTGGAGCCGTTGAGCCCGATACCGAGGGCGACGGCGGTGACGTCGCCCATGCTGTCCATGAACAGCGTGTCATCCGGCCGTAAGGCGTACATCTCCTCGCTGGTGCGCCCGAGGGACGAGACGAAAATGGCGTCCCGGCCGGCGTTCTCCACCACGGCCGACAGTGCCTCACGGGTGTTCATGCCGTTCCTTTCAGCTCTTGCAGGAACGGCCGTTCGGCGATGATGCAGACACTGCACTGCCCGGTGCCGAGCATGGCGAAAGCGGCATCGAGCGCATCTTTGAACTGGGCGATCGACTCGACCCCGGTCGAACGGATCCGTAATTCGTCGAGGTGCGCCGTCATCGTGGGGGAGTGCGCGATTCCCCACCAGTTCGCCTCACCGAACGAGCCTCGGTGGGAGACCAGCAGTGCGACGTGCTGCCGGTGCGACAGGATCAGCCGGGAGAGCGTCTCGCACGCCCGGCGCAGGCCGGAGTTCTCCATCACGACCAGGGTCCGGGTGCCCGCGAGGTTCGCGCCGGCCGCCATCGCGACCGCCGTGGCCTCATCGTTGACCTGGACGTAGGCGATGGGGCCGCCGGCCGCGAGCCGGCTGAGGAGCGGGGACAACTGCGAGTCCGGGACGGCGACGACCACCTCGACGTCCGCCGCGACCAGCGCCTCGTAGGCGAGCTCCACCGCGGTCGTCGTCACCATGGTTTCGTCTTCTCGCTCAGGAGCTCCACGATGATGTTGCGGTAGCGGCCGGTCCCGACGTTGTGCAACTGGTGCGGTATCCCCATGCCGTGCCGGACGTGGTCGCCCAGGGCATCGGTGACCGGGTCGACGTGACCGTCCTGGTGGTGCGTCTCGGTGCTGCCCGGGGCGATGACCACGTACACGTAGTCGCAGGGGTGCTGGTGCACCTCGGTCTTTCCACCGGGAGCCAGCTCCAGATTCCAGATCCGGACCTCGTCGTCGGAGTACAGCAGTTCCGTGCCGATCGGCTCCACCCGCTGCCCCAGCACGTCACCCGGGCCGGTCGTACCGAGTTCGCTCATTTTTGTCACCAAGCCTTTCGCTTCACCGAGATGCGTGCGGACAACCGTGCCGTGACCCGTCCCCGGGGGCGGCTCCCGCGGCGGCCGGGGAACGCCGCGCGCCGGGCGTACCCGCGTCGGCGGCGACGAACGACACGGGCAACGCGTCGAAACCCCACAGCAGGTTCGACCGCAGGCGACGTACCGGACCGGCGGGACGGGCCTCGGCCACGCGGTCGAGCAACTCGTCGAACATGACGGTCAGCTCCATGGCGGCCAGACTGGCGCCGACGCAGTAGTGATTTCCCTGGATGAAGCCCAGATGCCGGTTCGGTGAACGCCGGACGTCGAACCGGCCGGGAGCCTCGAAAACCTGCTCGTCGCGGTTCGCCGACGGGAGCCAGGCGACGACGTGCTCGCCGGCGCGGATCGGCACGCCCCCGAGCTCGACATCCCGGGTCGCGGTCCGCAGCGAATGCATGACGGGGCTCGTGTAGCGCACGATCTCCTGGATCGCCGAGGGCAGCAGGCTGCGGTCCTGGCGCAAGTCGGCCCACGCCGCCGGATCGGTCATCAGGGCCAGCAGCCCGCCGACCGTCGCGTGCCGGGTCGTCTCGTTGCCGCCGGACAACAGCGCGTCGCAGTTGTAGAGGACCTCCTCGTCGGTCAGCACCTTGCCGTCCACCGTGCCGTGCACCAGCGCGCTGACCAGGTCGTCGCCCGGACTCTTGCGCCGATCGGCGGCCAGGTCGAGGAAGTAGCCCATGATCTCCGTGTGCGCCTGCACCTTCTCGGCCTCCTCCTTCTCATCGGAGGCGGTGGAACTCCACGCGAACCTGGTCCGGTCGGCCATGAAGTCCCAGTCCGCCTCCGGGACGCCGAGCAGGTCGCAGATCACGGACACCGGGAGCTGATGGGCGACCCGGGTGAATTCGCAACCGCCGTCCGACAGCGCGGCGGCGATCGCCCGGCCGGCGGTGGCCCGCATGGTCGCTTCCAGGCGGCGGACCGTGCTGGGCGTGAAAGCCGAGCTGATCACCTTGCGGATCTTGTCGTGCCGCGGCGGGTCGGTGACGTTGAGCATCTTTCCCGCTGCGCGGGCGAGCACGTGTTTGTTCGAGTCCAGCCGCATGCCGTTCGCCGAGCTGAACACCTTGGGGTTCGTCAGCATCTCGCTGCACAGCGGGTGCGTCATGACCGCCCAGAAACGCTCGCCATCGGCGCGCCGGTTGTCGTGGACCGGCGACTGTGCGCGCAGGCGCGCCCAGACCGGAAGCGGATCGCCGTGCTGGTAGAGCGCCGCGTCGGACAGATCAACAGGATGCATGGGAGTCCCCGGTTCCGATCGCCTCGAGTGCGGCCCGCACGACGTCTTCCTCCCGGTGCGTGAGGTAGAAATGTCCGCCCGGGAACGACCGGTAGCGGAACCGGCCGCTGGTGACCGAGGACCAGGCGCGGACCTCGTCGGGGCGGATGAAGGGGTCGGCCAGTCCGGACAGCGCGGTGATCTCGACATCGAGCGCACCCCGCGGCTCCGCGGCGTACGCCTGGACGATCCGGTAGTCGTTCCGGATCGCGGGCAGCAGCACGGAGCGCATCCCTGGGTCGTCCAGCAGGGCGAGCCCCTGTGCGCCGGACTTCTCGAGCATCAGCACCAGGTCGTCGTCGCTGCGCGAGCCGGCGTCCTGCTGACCGCGGAAGGCCCGGGTGCGGCCGGGCGCCGCGGATCCCGAGACGACGAGTCGCCGGACGGCCCGGTGCTCGCCGCAAGCGGTGAGCCGGCCGGTGACCTCGTACCCGACCAGCGCGCCCATGCTGTGGCCGAGGATGACGACCGGCCGGTCCAGCAGGCCCCGGATCGCGTCCGTCACCTCGTCGGCGAGCGCCCCCAGGTCGGCCGGCAGCGGGTCGTCGACCCGGTTCTCCCGTCCCGGGTACTGGATCGCGCAGAGTTCGACGTCGTCCGGAAGCCGTTCGCTCCAGGTCCGGAAGTAGCTCGCGGCCCCGCCGGCGTGGGGCAGGCAGATCAGCCGGAGCCGGCAGGCCGGCACCCGGCGGAACACCCGGACACCGCGCCGCGTGGCCATCGCATCGGCGTTCACTGCGCCGCGGCCTGTCGCATCGCTTGCCGCCGCGCGACGACACCGGCCAGTCCTTCGATGGTCGGAGCGGCGAAGAACTCCCGGACCGGCAGATCGAGGCCCAGCGTGGACCGGACGCGCGAGATGATGGTGGCGGCGACGAGGGAGTGGCCTCCGATGTCGAAGAAATCGTCGACGACGCTGATGTCCTTCTGCTGCAGCGTCTCCTCCCAGATCTGCGCCAGGGCCTTCTCCGTGGTGGTGCGCGGCGCAACGTGCTGCCGCAGCGGCTCGGTCACCGGCAGGACCCGCAGGGCCGCCCGGTCGATTTTCCGGTTGGGGGTCATGGGCAGGGACGGGAGGACGGTGATCGAGGAGGGGATCATGTACCAGGGGAGTTCGCGCCGGAGATGGGAGCGCAGGTCGTCGGCGGCGGGGGCCGCCGAGGGATCGGCCACGACGAAACAAGCCAGTCGCATCTCACCGAGATCGTCCACCCGGTCGACGACCGCGCAGGCTCGCACCGAGGGATGGGCCGAGGCGACCGATTCGACCTCGCCCGGCTCGATCCGGTAGCCGCGGACCTTCACCTGGTCGTCGCCGCGGCCGAGGAACTCCAGGCAGTCGGCCGGTCCGCGCCGGACGAGATCGCCGGTCCGGTACAGCCGGGCGCCGGGCTCCGCCGAGAACGGGTCCGGGACGAACCGCCGGGACGTCAGTTCCGGCTCGTTCAGATAGCCGGCCGCGACACCCGCCCCGCCGATGTAGAGCTCGCCGGCGGATCCGGCCGGCACCGGCGACATGTCCTCGCCGAGAACGTGCGCCTGGACGTTGCCGATCGGGTACCCGATCGGGACGGTGCTGAAGTCCTCGGTCTCCCACCCCGGCGCCGGCTCGTAGACCGTCGAGGTCACCGTGCCCTCGGTCGGGCCGTACACGTTGCACCACCGGATCCGATCGCCGGCGTGCTTCTTCCAGATCGACAGCGCACCGCGCTGTGCCCGCTCCCCGGCGACGATCATCAGGCGCAGTGACGATTCCCCGGACAGCCGGACGAGGCAGTCGCTCTCGCGGACCCAGCTGTGCCAGAACGCGGTCGGAACGCTCAGGAACGTCGTCCGGGTGGTCACCAGCTGCTGGGTGAGGGCCCGGAAGGTCTGCCGCAGCGGGTCGCCCGCGACGATCAGGGTGGCGCCGTTAAGCAGGGGCGGGAAGATCTCCTCGACCGATGCGTCGAAGCTCAGTGACCGGCAGAGCAGGACGCGGTCGCCCGGCCCGAATCCGAAGAGCTCGTTCACCGCGAACGCGTGGTTCGCCAGCGAGGCGTGCGAGATCATGACGCCTTTGGGCCGGCCCGTCGACCCGGAGGTGTGCACGATGTAGGCCAGATCGGAGCCCCGCACCGCGGTCGTGACGGGCTCCGGGTGGACGTCAGCCGGCATCGCTGCGGGCTCGTCGGCTGCGAGGTGGTCGGCTGCGAGGGACCCGGGTTGGAGGTCGTCGGCGTCGAGGTCGTCGGGTTCGAGGTCGTCGAGGAAAAGCAGCTCGCCCTGATAGCCGGGGAACAGGGGTGCCAGATGCCGTTCGGTCAGCAGCAGTCCCGGTGCGGTGTCGGCGAGGATCAGGCGCAGGCGCGCTTCGGGGTACTCCGGGTCCAGCGGGATGTAGGCCGCGCCGGTCCGGAGGATGCCGAGCAGGGCGACGATCATCCGGGGGGACCGTTCCAGGCAGATCGCGATCGGGCGGCCCTGGTGCGCGGGATGCGTCAGGAGACGGCCGGCGAGCCCGGTGGACGCGGCGTCGAGGTCCTCATACGTGAGCTCTCCGCCCTCCCACTGCACCGCGACCGCGTGCGGCGTCCGGTGCGCCTGGTCGGTGAACAGTTCCGGCACGTATGAGGTGGCTCCCGCGCGGGCTCGCGCCGTCATCATTCATCTCCAGCAGCGTCATGGTCGGTGGCGCACGGCGGAAACCATGGCCGATGGCCACTCGAATACGAAATGGAAGCCCGGGTCCGGACCGATGTGGTGCACCGGAGAAAGATCGGTGAACCGATTATCCGTAGGGCGGCACGAATACCGGAATAATGGATGTCCGCGATTTATCACGCCGTCGGCGCCCGGTGTGTGATCGCGTCGAAAGAGCGCATGCTGCCGCCTCAGAAGCCATGTCATTCGATCCCATCGTGTAGGTCGGTCTCCGTACCGGAGGGCTCGACCCGATCTTCTGACCGCTCCGACGAGATTGCCTCTCCTCGATGTGGAATGTCAAGGCCCCCGAGCGGTAACCCTCAGTGGTGCAAACCATGTTGCCGGGCTCAATCGCGACGTCCGCGGGCAGGCGGCCGGTGAAGCGGGTTCATCGGCGAACAACTGCTCAAATGTGATGCGCATCACATATTTCCAGCGGATTTCGACGAGTGCCCAGGTAGAGTCCACATTGGTCGGAGGGTGGTCGCGCCGGCGCTGCTGCGGGGTGACGAAATCCGCTCTGGCCTGCAAGCATGTCGTGAACAGCGCCATCCGGGGCCGCGCCGGCAGGTGGCGCTCATCAAGATCCGAAAAGCTGCGTGAGCAGCCGATTACCCGATCTTGCAGGGCGTAAGTCGGCCTCCGGTGCAGGCGGTTAGGGAATGGCTGACCGCCCTTGACCGAAACGCGCATCCCGTCAATGCTGACCCGGACGTCCACCGTCGACCTCGTCGGCACGGAGTGGTCGTCGAAGTCGGCGCATCAGAACCCATTGCGACCTGTGTGATTCGGCCGCGGCGCCTTTCCGTAGTAGCCAGCACCGCGTCGGGGGAGCATGGATGTCGGAAGTGCTCATAATTTCGGGCAGTCCATCGAGTACCTCCAAGACGGAGATCGTCGGCGATTGCGTCGCGCGGCAACTGGCTGCCCGTGTGCGGCGTGTTCGCCACCTGCGAGTACGCACTCTTCCGCCCGCCGCGGTACTGACCGCGGATCTGGCCGACCCGGCTATCGCCGACGCGATGGAGCAGGTAGCTCAGGCGGACGGTGTGGTGCTGGCGACCCCGACGTACAAAGCCAGCTTTTCCGGGCTGTTGAAAACGTTTCTCGATCTTCTGCCGCAGTACGGATTGGCGAACAAGGTGGTGCTGCCACTGGCGACCGGCGGCAGCGCCGCACATGTGCTGATCCTGGACTACGCCCTGCGCCCGGTCGTGCAGTCGATGGCCGCGCACCACGTGGTGCAGGGAGCGTTCGTGCTGGACTCGCACGTCTGCAGCGACAACGGGAGCTCGTTCGTGCTGCCGGCGAGTGCGTTCATGCTGGCCGATGTCGTCGAGGCGTTCCGTCGAGCCCTGCCGGCGACATGACACCGCGTGACGTGCTGGAGCCGCTGGACCCGCCGGACACCGCCCGTCGCGGGCCGGCGGTCGTGGAAGCCGACCGGCCTCTGCTGATCATGCGGGACGACACCGACCACTGCGCGCGGGAACTCGCCCAGGGCATCGTCGCGGACGCGCCGCACGGCCGGGCGTCGCCGCATGCCCCGCTGGCCCGGTCCTACCGGCTGTTGCAGGCCGAGGTCCGGTCGGAGTTGCGGGAACACTCGGAGTCCGGCCGCGTACCCGAGATCCGCCTGATGGATCAGAACGCCCTGGCCCGGGCGGTGCGGTCCCGTGCCGGGAGCGGCCTGACGGTCTCGCTCGACCCCCTCCTCCGCGGCGATCACGATCTCCAGCTGTCCCGGGGGTACGGGCTGGGCGGCCACGAGACGATCGGCCTGGTGCCGCGACCCGGCAGCGCGGCGGTCAGCCGGCAGATCGACGTCCTCGCGCGGTCCCTGCACGGCGCCGCTTGTGTGGTTCTCGAGGACGACGTCTACACCGGGGGGACGATCACCGCGGTCGTCGACCTGATGCGCCGGGCGGGCGTGACGGTGGACCGCGTCGTCCCGGGCATCCACGTCGACACCGGGTCCCGCCTGCCGCCGCGGGTCGTCCTGGACCCGGTGCTGAGCTTCCGAGACCCCGGCGGTCTGGTCGACGTCGCCGATCCGCGGAACTTCCTGCTCGGCGTCTCCGGGCTCGTCGTGCGGCTTCCCGCGGGCCAGTGGTGCCGCGCTCCCTACTGGCTGCCGTTCGTGCACACCTCGCACCGGATCACGATCGCCGCCGGTCGCAACCGCAGTTTCGCCCTCGCGATGATCGCGGCGAACCTCCGGTTCTACGCGCGGGCCGAGGCGGACCTGGGCCTGACGATCCGGGTGCGCCATCTGAGCCGGCCGGTACGGCTGCTGCTCACCGCCCTCGGGATCGTCACGTCCGTCGCACCCGTCCGGGAAGCGCTGCGCGTGCTGCAGGCGATCCTGGCCCACCGGCCGTACCAGCCCGGCCGGGACCACAGGCTGTTGCCGTAATCGCGAATGAGGTGGATCCATGGTGGTGCGTGTCGGTGTCCTGGGCTGCGGCATGATCGCGCAACTGGCGCATCTGCCCGGTCTTCGCGCGTTGGGTGAGCTCTTCGAGCTGGTCGCGGTCTGTGACAGCGCCCGGGACCTGGCCGAGCACGCATCCGCGGTCCACGGGAATCCGGCCGTGTACGAATCGTTCGATATGATGCTGAAAGCCGAGCGCCTCGACGCGGTCGTCATCCTCAACCGCGACCACTTCGCACCCGCGCTGACGGCGTTGGAACACGGCGTGCACACCCTGGCCGAGAAGCCACTCTGCTACACGCTGCGGGAAGCGGAGGCCTTGGTCGCAGCGTCGCAGCGATCCGGCGCGCGGCTCATGGTCGGGTACATGAAACGGCATGACCCGGACGTACGCCGCGGGCTCACCGAGATCGGTACCATGGCGGCTCCGCACCTCGCGCGCGTGCACCTGCACGTGGGCCCGGACTACGGCAACTGGATCATTCCTGAGCTGCAGGCCGTCCGGCGCACCGCGGGAGTGCCGAACGTCCAGGACGACCAGGGCAGGCGCGCCAAGGTGCTCGCCGAACTCGGTGACCTCCCGGACCCGGTGTTCACCGCCTACATGGAGATGTTCGGGGTGTGGAGCCACGACATCAACCTGCTGCGAGCGGCGTTCCCGCAGGAGCCGACGTCGGTCAGCGCCAGCATCGACTCGTCCGGCACCACACTGACCGCGCTGCTCTCGTACCCCCAGGATCTTCAGGTGGTCTTCGAGGGGACGTCCTCGCGGCAGTACCGGTTCGAGGAGAGCCTCACCGTCTGGGGATCGGAGCAGACGGTCGCGATCGAGGTGTCCAACCCGTTCCTGCGGAACCTTCCCTCCACCGTCCGGATCCACGAGAACGGTTCGGGGCCCGGCCGGCCGGCCGCCGTCACGAGAACCCTCCAAGGCTCTTACCAGGACGCTTTCACGAAGCAGCTCGAACACTTCCACCGCTGCGTCACCGACCCTTCCGTCGCACCGCTGACCAGCGGCGAAGACGCCTGCCAGGACATCCGCCTGATGCAGCGCATCATCAGGTCGGTGTCCGGCTGACGGTGGCTTCGCCGAACACCGAACCGGGAGAGTGCCATGCCGCCACCGTTCGACCCCGAGGATCAGGAGACCCCGGCGTACGTCTACGACGTGCGGCGGGTCCGGACCGCGCACGAGCGCCTGGTCGCCTCGCTGCCGTCCCCGACGACGCTGCTCTACTCACTCAAGGCCAACCCGCACCCCGCTGTCCTGCGCGAGCTCGCCCGGGCGGGCTGCCGTGCCGAGGTCAGCTCCCCCGGCGAACTGGGGGCGGCGCTGCACGCGGGTTTCCACGCCGGCGACGTCCTCTACACCGGCCCCGGCAAACGCGATCGTGACCTGCACACCGCGGTGGAGGCCGGGGTCCGCTGGTTCTCGCTGGACTCCGCCGCGGCGTTCGTCCAGCTGGAGGCGATCGCCGGGCGGCACGCCCAGCCGGTCTCGGCGCTCCTGCGGGTCAACCCGCCCCGGCGGCCGCCGGGCGCCGGGCTGGCCATGACGGGCGGTGTGTCGCAGTTCGGGGTCGAACCCACCGAGGTCCGTGACCGGCCCGGGTCGTTCGCCGACCGGCCCCACGTCCGGCTGGCCGGGCTGCACCTCTACCTCGGCAGCAACATCGCCGAGGAGGACGCCCTGATCACGGTCTTCGGGTACGCGCTCGACGTCGCCGAGGAGATCCAGACGGCGCTCGCCCGCCGTCTGCCGGTGCTGGACCTCGGGGGCGGTTTCGGGGCGCCGTACGCCCGGCGCGGACCCCTGCCCACTTTCGCCACGCTCCGGCAGCGCCTCGAGGAGCTGTTCGACCGCAGGGTCCCGGCGTGGCGCACCGGTGAGCAGCGCATCGTCTTCGAGTCCGGGCGCTACCTGACCGCCACCTGCGGGACTCTCCTGACCCGGGTGCTCGACGTGAAGCGCACGCAGGGGCGGCGCATCCTCGTGCTCGACTCCGGCGTCCATCACCTCGGCGGCATGTCCGGGCTCGGCAAGGAGGACGGCATCGAGCCGGAACTGGTGACCGCGGAGCGGGCCGGCGAACTCCACGAGCACATCGTCTCGGGGCCGCTGTGCCACCCGCTGGACCGATGGAGCCACAGCGCGAAACTGCCCGCCATGCGTACCGGGGATCTGGTCGCGGTGCCCAACGTGGGCGCGTACGGGCTGCACTCGTCGCTGGCGCTGTTCCACGGTCACCCGCTGCCGGTCGAGATCGTGGTCGACGACGGTGCCGAGCTCGAGCGCACCCGGATCGTGGTCGGCCGAGAAGATGCCTGAGGAGCGCACCATGCACGCGTTGCCGTCCCTGTCGGTGGTGATCCCGACCTACAACCGGTGCGGCGCACTCGCCGACACCCTGGAGAGCCTGGCGCTGCAACGGACGTCGTCCGACCGTTTCGAGGTGATCGTCTCGGACGACGGTTCCACCGACGCCACCTTCGACCTCTGCCGTGCGTTCCGGGAGCGTCTGCCGCTGCGGTACCGGTACCAGCAGGACGTCGGGTACCGCGCGGGAGCCGCCCGCAACGGGGGCGCGCGACTCGCCGCCGCCCCGCTCCTCGCGTTCCTGGACGCGGGCACCCTGGCCAGCCCGGATCTCGTCGAGCAACACCTGCGAGCACACGCCCGCGGGCCGGCGACCGGGCTCGCGGTGGCCGGGTACGCCTACGGCTACCGGCTGTGGAACCGGCACACCGACCTGGCCGGGATCCTCCGGGACAGTACGCCGGAGGCGGTCGTGGCCCGGCATGGCGACGACCCGGCGTTCTGGGACTGGCGCCACGAGGCGCTCGCCGCGTTCGCCTTCGACCTGAGCGGATACGCCACGCCGTGGCAGGTCTTCTGGACGATGAACTGCTCGGTGCGGGCCGAGGACTTCTGGCGGGCCGGCGGGTTCCGGGAGAGCTACGCGCGCTGGGGGCTGGAGGACATCGAACTCGGCCTGCGCCTGTTCCGCGCCGGCGTGCCGATCACCTTCAGCCGGGAGGCGTGGTCGATCGAGTCGCCGCACGAGCGGGACGTCGAGAAGAACTTGCTCAGCAACCGGATCAACCTCGCCGAGTTCGTCGACGAGTACCGCGACGACCCGCTCGCCGAACTGACCTGGGCGGTGTTCACCGAGGAGGGTGAGCCGTTCGAGCTGGAACGGGTCTACCGGGACTTCCTCGCCTGGACCCGGCAGGCGCGCGAGGTGGACGTGCGGGCCGAGCTGTCGCCGGGGCTGCCGGTGCGGCCGGGCCGGCTGGCCGTCATCGGATGCGGGGCGGCGCTGCCGGCCGATCTGCCGGACGCCGAACTGTTCGAGTTCGACGAGACCCTCGAGCCGGACACCGGCGGGGGCCGCCATCAGTTGCATCGTGCCATCGGGCTGCGGACGCCGTTGCCGCCGCAGTCGATGGACCTCGTCGTCGTCACCTCCCGGCTGGACGGGCTGCGGGACCGCTGGGGTGATCGTCTCCTGGCCGAGGCGCACCGCATCGGGCGTCGCGTGATCGTCACGCCGGCGGCCGGCCCGAGCGCGGCGCCGGGCCCCGGCCCCGCACCGGCACTACCATCGCAGCGGTGACCGAGCAGAGCCGATCAACGCTGATTGACAAGATCGCCTGGATCCACCTGACCGGCGGCCGGGTCCTGAGCACCCGATCCGCCGGCAAACAGGTCTACTACCTTCCCGGCGGTAAGCGGGAGGCCGGCGAGTCCGACCTGGACACGCTGGTCCGCGAGATCCGCGAGGAGCTCACCGTGCGGATCGACGCGGCGAGCGCGACGCATCTGGGCACCTTCGAGGCGCAGGCCGACGGGCACGCCGCGGGCATCACCGTGCGGATGACCTGCTACACCGCCGATTACGCCGGTGAACTGGCCGCGTCGAGCGAGATCGCGGAGCTCGTCTGGCTGACGCTGCGGGACCGGGACCGGGTGTCACCCGTTGACAAGATCATCTTTGCTCATCTGCATCACGCGGGCCTGCTGCGGGACTGACCCGAACCCTCCGCACGCCGGCCGACGTCGTCGGCGCGCAGCACCGCGTCGGTCGTGCCGACGACCGCGGTGATCGGCAGTGGCAGCGCGGGAACGTCGCGGTACCGGTAGTCGGCGAGCAGTTCGTAGTCGGCGCGCAGGGCCGGCTCGAAGATCTCCCGGAAGTCGGCTGGGACGCCACGCCGGCGGGAATGCCGCCGTAGGACAGGATTTCGGCCCAGAACTCCTCGCCGGGCATGGTGTGGAGGGGCTGGCGCCGGCTCGGCGCGGTCCGGGGCGGGGTAGGACGCGACGACCAGCCCGGCCGGGAGACCTCGGCCGGCCCGGTGCATCCTGGCGGCCAGAAGGTACGCGAGCAGGGCGCCGGAGCAGTAGCCGAACAGCACCGCCGAAGCTCGCTGCGGAACGTGGTTCGCCAGCTCGCCGAGCAGCGCGTCCAGATCGGTCCGGGGCGGCTCACCGAACCGGGCCCGCCGGCCCGGAAGGTTCAGAGCCCACACGCCGACCTCCGGCCCCAACGCGTCGGCCAGCGGGGCGAAGGCGGTCGCACCCCCACCTGCCTGTGGGAACGCATAGACGTGTGCCGAGGCTCGATCGGGTGCGGACAGGGGGATGAACCAGTCGGTGGCACGCACCCGACCATGGTCGGCGGGTCCGGCCCACCGGCGCATGTCCCCACAAGATGCGACTGCCGGGCCGGACCGCGACCCGAGCCGGATCGAATACCGGCTGGTCCAGACCGCGGCCGACGGCTCGGTGACAGTGACCAACTACAAGATCGATCCCAAGCGGCTCGGCATGGGCGACATCCGTGTGGCCGGAACACCGTAGCGAGATCGGTGTGACAGGATTTCCACCGACGTCACGACGAGGAGAAGCGCATGACCACCTGGTTCGTCAGCGATCCTGGTGCGCTCCGAGCACAGCTGACCACCATCAGGGACATCGCCTGGCCGTGGCAGGCGGCGGCCGTCGAGGACCTGTGCCGCCAGATGCACTGGACCCTGCTCGAGATCCTCGACGGCAAAGGCGCCTTCGCCGACGCCGGGCTGGGCGTGCCCGACGACGAAGTGCGAATGACCTTCCGGGACAGCCGAGTCGAGGCCGTCATGTTCAGCGTCACGGAAACCGTCCGAGACGCGGGGCCACCGCGGGACCACTTCCTCGCCGCAGCCTTCGCCGGCGCCGTCGCCGAGGCAACAACGGTGTTCGGCCCGCCCACGCCCGGCCCGGTGCCGGAACCACTCATCGGCCGATGGCGCCTGGTCGAGTCCACCGTCCTCATCCGGCAGCTCAAGAGCGCGGTCACGCTCACCTGGGCGAGCAACTGGTACCAGGACGAATGGGACCGGGTCGCCGAGGCCCTGGCATGAGCGCCGCCTCCTGGGAGGACCTGACCGCCCGGCTCCGGGCCCGGCTGCCCGGGCTGCAGACCATGGAGGTGATCAGCCTCAAAGCCGCCGGCAACCGCTACACCCAGCTGATCCAGCGCCCGACCGGCCTCACCCTGGAAGCGACCGCCAACGAGTTCCTGCCGCCCGACGGGCGGCTCACCCCCGAGCAGGAAAAGCGGCTGCGGGACAAGGGTTGGCTACCGCCGGACCCGCCGGGGCGCAACAACTGGTGGTACGACATCGACCGGCTCCCACTGTCGGACGTGGATACCGCCCGGGTCGTCGATCTCATGGTGTGCACCCTGCGCGACGTCTACCTGGTCGCCGGCCCGGCCGACGTCACCGAGCGCTCGTTCACCGTCTGACGCCGATGGTCGGCGGGGCTCACCGGACCGGCTGAACGAACACCTGGTGCGCCTGGCGGTTTTCGCTGCGAGGTTCTTGTGTTGGTGGGCGCCGGGCTGGCCCGGACCTCGCCGGCGGTGACCCCGCCGCTCCTGCTGCCGCCGTTGGCGGTGTTCGTCCGCTATGCGGCCCAGCCCGCGGCCGCCTGAGTGTCGATGCTCAGGATCCTGGGCGCGTTCGGCCCAGGGACGCCACCCGTGATGATCAAAACCCTTTCGGGTACGCCATGAGCATCCCCGCAACCGCATCGGCATTAACAACTTTGGTTGTCACGGTGAGGCTGGCGGTGACAACCAAAGTTGTCACCACCGTTCCCACCAGCGCTTCGTCACCCGTGACTCGAGGCAACCTCCCGTCAACCCGGCGGCAGGGCGGTCAACCAGCGGCTCAAGGCGATTGCCTGCAGCGGTGAACCCTGCTGTGCCTGTTAGGGAAACCGTACGGTGATGGCCAGGCCGCCTTCGGTGCGTGCGCTGGTGGTGAGGGTGGCGTGGTGGGCTTGGGCGACAGCGTTGACGATGGCCAGGCCGAGACCGTAGCCGTCGCGGCGGCTGTGCCGGTCGCGCGCCAGTCTCTGGAAGGGTTGAAAGAGGCGCGGGATCTGGTTGTCGGGGATGACCGGCCCGCTGTTGGTGACCGTGACGGTCGCCTGCCTGCCGGACGTCTGCGTGGTGATCTCTATGTGCCCGCCGGGATGGTTGTGGCGGATGGCGTTGTCGACGAGGTTGGCGACGAGGCTTTCGACCAGTCTCGGGTCCCCGGCCATCACCGCGGACGCCAGGTGTTCCGTGATTTCAATATTCGTTCGTGTTGCTCGGTCGCGGCGGGACGCGAGTACTCCCGTGGCGACCTGGGCCAGGTCGACGGTGTCGCTGCGGGTGAGACCGCGCTCGCTGGTGGCCAGGGCGAGCAGGGCGTGGACGAGCCGTTCCTGGTGTCCGCCGAGAGCGAGGGCTTCCTGGCAGGCCGAGCGCAGGGCGTCAGCGTCGGCGTCGGGGTCGGCGAGGGTGACTTCGAGGAGGGTTCTCAGGCCGGCCAGGGGGGTGCGTAGCTCGTGGGAGGCGTTGGCGACGAAGTGCCGGTGAGCGTCGAAGGAGGCTTGCAGGCGGGCGAACAGGTCGTCGAGGATGGCGCCCAGTTCGGTCAGCTCGTCGGCGGGTTCGCCGAGGTTGAGGCGGTGGTGGAGGTTCCCGGCGGAGATCGCGGTCGCGGTGGCGGTGATAGCCCGCAGCGGCCCGAGGAATCGACCGGCAACGAACCATCCGGCAGCGAGGGCGACCGGGATGAGGACGGCGAGCGCGACGGCGGAGCCGACGAGAAGCTGGTGCGGGCCGATCCCCTCCCCGGTGCCGGTCACTGTTGCCGGTGCTGAGCTGTGGGCGGGGATGGTCGACTGGATGCCGACCAGCGGGAGGGTGACGGTGGCGAGGACCACGATCCCGCCTGCGTAGATGCCTGCGGCGTAGAACAGCGTGAGCCGGGCCTGCAGGGATCGCCGGGGGATCAACGGGGGGTTGGTCATGGCGGCCCGATCCGGTAGCCGCCTTCGCGGATGGTCTGGATCACCGGGGGGCACCGAGTTTGGCGCGCAGCCGGTGGATGGTGTGCTTGACCGCGGAGGTGAAGGGGTCGGCCGCTTCGTCCCAGACGCGTTCGAGGAGTTCCTCGGCGGGCAGAACCAGTCCCGGTGCGGCCAGCAGGCATTCCAGGAGCGCGAACTCCTTCGGGCTGAGATCGAGACGCCGCCCGGCGCGTAACGCCACCCGGCGAGCAGGGTCCACGGTGATGTCCCCGCAGGAGAGGATGGGAGGAAGCGACGGGGTGGCCCGGCGGGCCAGCGCCCGGACGCGGGCGACCAGTTCGGCGAAGGCGAACGGCTTGGGTAGGTAGTCGTCCGCGCCGAGGCTGAGTCCATCGACGCGGTCTTCGATCGTGTCGGCCGCGGTCAGCATCAGTACACGGGTGTCGCGGCGGTCGTTGGCGAGTCGCCGGCAGATCTCGTCGCCGTGGACACCGGGCAGGTCGCGGTCGAGGATCACCACCTCGTAGCGGGTGACGGCGAGGCTGTCGAGGGCGTCGGTTCCGTCCAGGACGACGTCGACGGCCATGCCCTCGCGGCGGAGGCCAGCTCCGATGGAGCGGGCGAGGATTTCGAAGTCCTCGACGACGAGGACCCTCACCGTCACTCACCGCCGATCGGCGTGCGCGCAGGGCGGCAGAATCGGCCGCCGGTTCGAGGTGCCATGCCGCAACGATGCCAGACCTCAGGTTCCCGCCGGGTCGCAGCCGCTGCGACCGGGCTGGAACCTGGTGCCGCGTACAACTGCCGGCATGAGTTCATTTGCAGCCTCGCGTTCGCCGCGATGAGCGCCCCGGAAATCGTCCTTACCGGACTGCGTAAGCGGTACGGGTCCATCCTGGCACTCGACGGCATGTCTTTCACCGTCCGTCCGGGCGTGGTGACCGGCTTCGTGGGGCCGAACGGTGCCGGGAAGTCCACCACGATGCGGGTGGTCCTGGGCCTGGACGCGGTCGATGAGGGTACCGCCTTGGTCGGCGGGAAGCCCTACCGCAGCCTTCGATGCCCGCTGAACCACGTCGGGGCACTGTTGGACGCGGCGGCGCTGCATCCCAGCCGTACGGGTCGTAACCACCTGCTCTGGCTGGCCTATTCACAGGGCCTGGCCGCGCGGCGGGTGGACCAGGTGATCGAGCAGGTCGGGCTGACCTCGGCGGCCCGGCGCAAGGCCGGCGGCTATTCGCTCGGGATGCGCCAGCGGCTCGGGATCGCCGCGGCCCTGTTGGGCGACCCGCCGATCATCATGCTCGACGAGCCGTTCAACGGCATGGACCCTGACGGCATCATCTGGATGCGGGGCTTCCTGCGGTCGCTGGCCGCGCAGGGCCGCGCCGTGCTGGTGTCCAGCCACCTGATGAGCGAGGTGCAGGACACCGCCGATCATCTCGTGGTGGTCGGGCGCGGCAAAGCCATCGCGGACGCCGGCGTGAACGACCTGATCGCGGCCACCTCGTCGGGCCGGGTGGCCCTGCGGACCACAGCCGGCCCGCACGCGATGGCGGTGCTCGCACACGCCGGCGCGACGGTGGTGGCCACCGGCAGCGACACCATCACCGTCTCCGGCCTGACCGCGGATCGGATCGTGACGCTGCTCAACCGGAGCGTGGTGCCGTTCTCCGAGGTGTCAGCACACCGCGCCACCCTGGAGGACGTCTACCTGGAACTCACCCGCGACGCGGTCGAGTTCCGCGCCGCGACGCCCACGGAGGTCACCCGGTGACCGCCGTGACGACTCCCCACCCGGCGGGTCGAAGGACCGCGCGCGACGGGTTCCGTCAGGTGTTGCACGCGGAGTGGACCAAGTTCCGGACGGTGCTGGGCTGGGTGGCAGGCATGGGGGTGGCGACACTGCTGGTGGTGCTGGTCGCCCTGCTCGCCGGAGTCAGCAGCGACCAGAAGGGCTCACCGCCGGTCCCGATCGGACCGGGCGGCGAAGCGGTCACCGACACCTGCTACTTCGTGCACCAGCCGCTGGCCGGAAACGGCAGCGTCACGGTCTCCGTCTCCGCACTCGACAGCAGCATCCCCCAGGGCCTCGGGGACCTGCGGCCCGGCGTGGTGCCGTGGGCGAAGGCCGGGCTCATCGTCAAGGAGAGCACCCGCCAGGGATCGCCCTACTCGGCAATCATGATCACCGGCGGCCACGGTGTGCGGATGCAGGACAACTACGTCAACGACAGGGCCGGACTGCCGGGCCCGGTCTCCGCCGCGTCGGTGCGCTGGTTACGGCTGGACCGCTCGGGCGACACGATCACCGGCTACGCCGGCACCGACGGTACGAACTGGGCCGAAGTCGGGACCGCGCAGCTGAGCGGGCTCGGATCGAGCGTGCAGGTCGGGCTGTTCGTCGCGTCTCCGCAGGTCGTGGACGGCATGGGTACGACCGGCAGCGTGTCGACGGCCGCCTTCGGGGACCTTCGTCTCCACGGGGGCTGGACCGGCGGTGAGTGGACCGGAGAGCTGCTGGGCGCTCACTCGCCCACCTTCGCCGGCTTCCCGGGCAACGGATCGGGTTCGTTCACCCAGTCCGGCGGCCGGTTCACGGTGACCGGCGCCGGCGACATAGCGCCCGCTGTCCGCGAGACCCTGCCGACCGGCGGCACCCTCAACGACATCCTCACCACCGGTACGTTCGCCGCGCTGATCGCCGTGATCGTGGTGGGGGCGCTGTTCATCACCACGGAATACCGCAAGAACCTGATCCACGTCACCCTGGCCGCCAGCCCCAGGCGCGGCCGGGTGCTGCTGGCCAAGGCGATCGTGCTGGGAGCCGTCACCTTCGTCGCCGGGCTGGTGGGAGCGGTTCTGGCGGTTCCACTCGGCGCGCGGCTCGCCCGGGCCAACGGCGTGTTCATCTTCCCCGTGACGCCCTGGACCGAGATGCGAGTGGCGCTCGGCACCGGGGCGCTGCTCGCGACCGCCTCGATCCTGGCCCTCTGCGTCGGCGTCATCGTCCGCGACAGCGCCGCCGCGGTCACCTCCGTCATCGGGGCCGTCGTGCTGCCGTACCTGCTGATCGCCAACCCGTTCATGCCCGCGAGCGTGGCGAACTGGCTGACCAGGGTGACGCCGGTCGCGGCCTTCGCCGTCCAGCAGACGCTTGTGCAGTACCCCCAGGTCGCCAGCCACTACACGCCGTACCAGGGCTACTACCCGCTGGTGCCGTGGGCCGGGCTCGCCGTCCTGGCCGGCTACGCCGTGGCCGGACTGGCCGTGGCGGCCGTCGTTCTCCACCGGAGAGACGGATGAGACCGGCCCTGCACGCGGAATGGACGAAGCTACGGACCGTCGCCGGCCCCAGGTGGCTGATGCTCGGGATGATCGCGGCGACAGTGGCCCTCAGCGCCGCGGCGACCTCGGTGGTGACATGCGCGGGCGACGGTTGCGGCGGTGACCCGACCAAGCTCAGCCTCATCGGTGTCGTGCTCGGCCAGGCGCCCGCCGTCGTGTTGGGCGTACTGGTCATCGGCGGCGAATACGGCTCCGGCATGATCCACACGACGCTGACCGCCGTGCCGCACCGGGTCACCGCCTTCGCGGCCAAGGCCATCACGCTCACCGGTGTGGTAGCCGCCGCCGCGACAATCGCGGTTCTCGGATCACTGCTGACGGGGCGGCTCATCCTGTCCCACCACGGCGTCACCGCCGCCCCCGGCCGCCCGGCCCTGTCCCTGACCGACGCGCTGACGCTCCGCGCGACCACGGGGTCGATCCTCTACCTGACCCTGATCGGTCTGCTCAGCCTCGGCATCGCCGCCGTCGTGCGCAGCTCCGCGACCAGCATCGGGGTCGTGATCGGCCTGCTCTACCTGCTTCCCCTCCTCGCCCAGGCGATCGGCGATCCACACTGGCAGCGCCGGCTCGAGCAGATCGCACCGATGAGCGCCGGGCTTACCGTCCAAGCCACCACCGATCTCGGCAGCCTGCCCCTCAGCCCGTGGGCCGGCCTCGGCGTCACCGCCGGGTGGGCCGCCGCCGCGCTCGTGGCGGGCGGCCTGCTGATACGCACACGGGACGCCTGAAGCACCCCGGCTACCGGGTTGCTGCCCAGCCCACGCGCCCGGCCGAGTGTCACTGCTCAGGATTCTGGGCGCGTGCGGCTCAGGGACACCACCCGGGATGATCAAAACCCTTTCGGGTACGCCATGAGCATCCCCGCAGCCGCATCGGCATTGACAACTTTGGTTGTCACGGTGAGGCTGGCGTTGACAACCAAAGTTGTCACCACCGTTCCCACCAGCGCTTCGTCACCCGTGACTCGAGGCAACCTCCCGTCAACCCGGCGGTAGGGCATCGAGTCGCCACCCGGCATGCGACGGAGCAGCTATGGCGGCGCTGACGAAGGCCCAGCACGATCTGGTGCAGGACGAACTGGCGCAGATGACGGTGCGGATCGCCCAATGGATGATGGCCGGCGAGGACTCGCCGGACTGGATGGACGAGCACCGGGTGCGACTGGCGGTCCTGGCGGCGACGGTCTTCCTCGAAGAGCAAGTCGCCGACCAGCAGCGCGAGGCCGCCCACCGGGCAGGCGCCGCCGGCGCCACCTACGTGCAGATGGGCACGGCCTGCGGGATCAGCCGGCAAGCGGCCCGAAAGCGCTGGCCCGACGTGGCGGCAGCCAGTAGGAAGTGACCGGCAGCGGCCGGGGTTGGCCAACAAGGGCACCCGCTGTCGGGCAACACTGGGGCAACTGTTGGCGCGCTCGGCCCGACTGTCCGGCGCCCGTGAGCGGATGAGCACCTCGCACCGGCACCCGGCCGGTGCCGGTCGTCCTCCGTGAGGTGCCCATGTCCGCGACATCGTGGCCGTCATCGCCCCTGCAGGCAGCACAGCGCGCCTTCGCGCTGCTGCTCACCCCACCGACCGCGTTCACTTACGACACCAGTGACCTCGAGGCGCTCGCCTGCGGCCCGATCCCGCTGGACCGGCTGCGCGGTCTGCTGCTGTGCGCCCGGACCACCCCGCAGGACCGCGACATCGTCTGGCGCGACCTGGTCATGCGCGCCCGCCGCGACGGCCCCGGCTGGGTCATCGCGGCGGCCGGCGTCGCGATGCCCGGACTGCGCCGCGCCGCGCGACGGCTGGCAACGGGCTGGCCAGGCGACATCCACGACCTGGACGCCGAACTGCTGACCGGATTCGTGGCCGCGCTGCGCACCGTGGACGTGGACAGCCCCCGGATCTGTGGCCGGCTGATCGAGGCCGGGGTGCGCGCGGCCCGCAAGGTCCGGGACGCCTCGGCGGAGCAGGTCGCCCGGATCGCCGGGATACCGGGACCAGCCCTGCCGGCCCGGCCCGCCGACCACCCCGACTTCGTGCTCGCCCGGGCCGTCGCGGTCGGCGTGGTCGACGCCGACGAGGCGTACCTGATCGGCGCGACCCGCCTCGAAGGAGCGAGCCTGGCCCAGGTGGGGGAGCAGCGCGGCATCTCGCCGCAGTTGGCCTCGACCTGGCGGACCCTGGCGGAGGCCCGGCTCCGGGCGGCGATCCAGGACGGCGACCTCGCCTTCGTGACGCTGAGCCCTCACCACACCAAAGCCATTGCCGAGGCCACCGTCTCGGCCAGCAGCGGGAATCTGTTGGCCGACACCCGCCGGTCGTAGATCGCCCGGGACCCCGTGTTGGGGTGCAGTCGGGCCGGTGTCCGGCGATGTTCGGTGCCCAACAGCAGGCCTTAGAGAGGTGCGGCATCAACCGGTGCCGTTCCCATCGCTGGGCCCCGCCGCGAGCGGGGCCCGGGAGGTGCCCATGCTGTCGCGCCCCATCGGCCGTCTCGCGCTCGCGGCGACCGCCGTCCTTATTCTGCTGATCGTCGCCGAACCGGCGCGGGCCGGCCAGGAAGCTGTGCTCGCCGTCTACACCCTGCCGCGGATCATCACGAACATCCGCAACTGGGTGATCGGGATCGCCGCGGCGATCGCCACCCTGTTCCTGAGCATCGCCGGGATCCGCTACATGCTGGCCAACGGTGACGTCGGCGAGGTCGAACGCGCCAAGACCGCGTTCCGGTGCGCGCTGCTCGGCTACGCGATCGCCCTGCTCGCCCCGGTGTTCATGAGCGTCCTCAAGGGTCTGATCGGGGCGTCCTGATGATGGGCTGGGCGTTCGACGCGCTGCTCGGGCCGCTGCTGGGCTGGATCGCCGACCTGGTGGAGGCGGCCCTGGACCTGGCGTGGCGGCTGCTGTCGCTGACCGTGCTGGTCGTGCCGGACGTGACCCGGCTGCCGCAGGTGCAGCACGTGATGGGCACCGCGCTCGGGGTGGTCAACACCTGTTACGTGCTCGCGTTCGTGTGGACCGGTGTGCTGGTGATGAACCGGGAGTGGCTGGCGTCGCAGGCCGAGCTCGGGGAACTGATCCCGCGCCTGGTGATCGGGCTGATCGCGGCCAACAGCGCCCCGGCGATCTGCTCGGCGATCACCCAGACGGCCAACGCGCTGACGGTCGCGATGACCGGGCCGCGCGGGGCGTCGCCGGTGCGTGGGCTGCAGGCGGCGACCGCTGACGCGCGCGGGCAGTGGGCGACCAGCCGGCCCGAGGACTTCCTACTGCTGATCATCGGGGTGTTCGTCGCGATCCTCGCCGTGCTGCTGGTCTACCAGTGGATCGGCCGGGCTGGGCTGCTGATCCTGCTGGTCGGGCTCGCGCCGATCGCGTTGGCCCTGCACGGCACCCCGCAGACCGACCCGATCGCGAAACTGTGGTGGCGGGTGGTGCTCGGGGCGCCTGCCACCGTGGTCCTGCAAGCGGTCGCGCTGCACACCACCCTGCAGATCCTGATCGAGGCCCGCACCACGTTCCCGGCACTGGGACTGTCCGGCACGCCGGGCGCGGCGATGAAACTGCTGGTCGTCGCGTGCCTGCTGTGGGGCGTGATCCGGATCCCGGGCCTGGTGGGCCGGCTGGTCACGCAGACCCGGCCCGGCCGGATGTCGGGCCTGGTGCGGGTTCTGGTCGTGCAGCAGGCCGCTCGGATGCTGCGAGTGCCGGTGAAAGCGGGCCGGGCGGCCGCAGGCGGTGCGGCGGCGCGCCGCAACCCGGCACCCGGGTACACCCCGCTCCCGCCGGGAAGCACCCCGGGCCCGCGCCCGGGCGGCACGCCGCCGAGCGTCCGCCGCCCGGCGAGCCGCCGCGCACCGGTCAGCCCGTACACCGCCGACCAGCTGCGCGACGGAGTCGACCTCTACACCCAGGCAATGAAGAGGAAAGGCCAGCCATGAGAGAGGACTTCGAGATGCCGGTCCGGGCGCGGATCCCGGTCGACATCGACACCCCCGACAAGATCGCCTACGGGTTGACCGCCCGCCAACTGGCGATCCTGGCCGTCGCTGCCGTGCTCGGCTACGGGCTGTACACGCTGCTGGCCGCCGTGCTGCCCACCCCGGTCGCCGCCGGGATCCTGATCCCACCGGCCGGCGCGGCGATCGCCCTGTCCATCGGCCGCCGCGACGGGATCGGCCTGGACGCCTGGCTCTGGGCCGCGCTGCGGCATCGGCGCCAGCCGCGCCTGCACACCGCCCCCGACCTGCAGCCCGCCACCGCGATCACCGACGACGGTGTGCTCGACACCGGCACCCACGCGGTCGCGCTGGTCGCCTGCACCACCGTCAACATCGGACTGCGTACCGCCGACGAGCAGGCCGCGCTGATCGCCGGCTACGGCCGCTGGCTCAACAGCCTGTCCACCCCGGTGCAGATCGTCGTGTCCACCCGCCGCGTGGATCTGTCCCGGCAGGCGCAGCGGGTCAGCGACACCGCGGAAACGATCACCGACCCCGGCCTGGCCGCGCTGGCCCGCGACTACGCCGACTTCCTCGACGATCTCGCCGCGCACCGCGACCCGCTGTGGCGTACCGTCACCGTCGCCCACCCGGCGGCGGGCGAACCGGCCGCGCGCACCGCACAGGCCCGCCGGCAGGCCGAGCACACCGCCGCCACGCTCGCCACCCTCGGCGCCGGCACCGCGGTCCTCGACGCCGGTGCCGCGCTCGCCGTGCTGACCTGCGCCGTTGACGCCTACACCCCGGCGGACACCGGCTGGCCGCGGGCGCTGCCGGATCAGCCGGTCACCGCAGGCGGTCCGGCATGAGACCGCGCCAAGATCCCAACCCCATCGAGGGTACGACCATGGCCGCGCTGCCCGGCCCCGCCGCCGTGCACACCCACCCCGACCACGTGCAGGTCGCCGACGGCTACACCGCCACGCTGATCGTCACCGGCTATCCCGCCGAGGTCGGCCCGTCCTGGCTCGAACCGCTGCTGTCCTGGCCGGGCCGCCTCGACGTGGTCCTCTACGTCGACCCGCTGTCCGCACCGGCGGCCGCGGCCCGGCTGCGCCGCCAGCGCGCCCGGCTCGAATCCCATCGGCTCGACGACGCCGGCCGCGGCCGGGTCAGCGACCCGCTGACCGACGCGGCCGCCGACGACGCCGCCGAACTCGCCGAACGGGTCGCCCGCGGCGAGTCCACACTGTTCCGCGTCGGGCTGTACCTGTGCGTGACCGCCGCGAGCCCGGCCGAGCTGCGCGACGCCGTCACCCACGTACGCGCCACCGCCGCGTCGGTGCTGCTCGACACCCAACCGGCCACCTGGCGCCACCTGCAGGGCTGGCAGTCCGGGCTACCCCTGGCAGCCGACCGGCTGCACACCCGCCGGGTCATGGACACCGACGCCCTCGCCGCCGCGTTCCCGCTGGCCGGCGCGGACCTGCCCGCACCGTTGCCGGGCCGGCCCGGACCCTCCGGCGGGATCCTGTACGGGCTCAACCGGGCCTCGCACGGCGTCGTCTGGTGGGACCGCTGGTCACAGGACAACGCCAACGGCGTCGTGCTGGCGCGCAGCGGCAGCGGCAAGTCGTACTTCGTCAAACTCGACATCCTGCGCGAGCTGTCCGACGGCGTGCACGTGGCGGTGATCGACCCGGAGAACGAGTACCTGCGCCTGGCCGACGCCGTCGGCGGCGCCACCATCGTGCTCGGCACCGGCGGTGTACGCCTCAACCCGCTGGACATCCCGGCCGGCGACCGCCGCGACCAGGCCCGCACCCGGCGCGCGCTGTTCCTGCACACCCTGGTCGCGGTGCTGCTCGGCGAACAGCCACCACCGGCCGAACGCGCCGCGCTGGACCGGGCGGTACTCACCGCCTACGACACCGCCGGCATCACCACCGACCCGGGCACCTGGCAGCGCCCCGCGCCGTTGCTGCGCGACGTGGCCGCCGCGCTCACCGACCAGGACGGCCCGGCAGGACAGATGCTCGCGGCCCGGCTCACGCCGTGGACGCACGGCTCGTTCCGCGAGCTGTTCGACGGGCCCACCAGCACCGTGCCGGCCGGGCAGCTGGTCTGCTGGTCGACCCGGGCGCTCGCCGACGAACTGCGCGCCGCCGGCATGCTGCTCGCCCTCGACGCGATCTGGCGCCAGATCGACAACCCGGCCGCCGACCCGCCGCGCCGGCTGGTCGTCGTCGACGAGGCGTGGACGCTGATGCGCGACGGCGACGGCGCCCGCTTCCTGGCCCGGCTGGCCAAACAGGCCCGCAAACGCCGGGCCGGGCTGCTGGTCTGCTCCCAGGACGTCCTCGACGTGCTCGGCAGCGACCTCGGCCAGATCGTGATCGCCAACGCCGCCACCCAGGTGCTGCTGCGCCAGGCACCCCAGGCGATCGACCTGGTCACCGACGCGTTCGCCCTGAGCACCGGTGAGGCCCGCGCGCTGCTCACCGCCCGGCGCGGCGAAGCGCTGCTGCTCTCCGGCACGCACCGCGTCGGGTTCCAGATCGTCGCCGCCCCCGCCGAACACCGGCTGTGCACCGGCGACCTCGACGACTGACCACCGCCACCCCGCTATCGGCTCACGGAGGCCACCATGACCATTGTTATTGTCGGGCTGTTGGTACTGCTGGGCGCGCTGGTGGGCGGCTGTTGGCTGCTGTGGGCCGAACGGCGCCGCCGCCGGCTGGCCACCGACGGCCGGGAAATACTGATCAACCCGCCCGCCGTGGTCGACCCGGCCGGCGCGGCGGTGTTCTGGGCCACGCTCGCCGCCGTGCTGCGCACCGGATGGCGCCGGCGACTGCGGCACGGCCGGGCTTTCACCACGTACGAATATCGGTGGCACGGCCGTCAGCTGCAGATCACCGTGTGGCTACCGCGCACCGTGCCCGTCGAACCCGTGCTCGCCGCGATCCGCGGCGCCTGGCCCGGCGCCGCCTGCCACGTCGCGTCGGCCGGCACACCACTACCCGCACCGGCCGACGCCGCCGCCGGCTCCGCGCTGGCACCGGTGCTGCCGGCCTGGTACCCGCTGCGCACCGAGCACCGCAACGACCCGCTGCGCACCCTGATCAGTGCCGCCGCCGGGCTGAAAACCGGCGAGCAGGCCTGCGTGCAGATCCTCGCCCGGCCCGCCACCGCCCGCGCCCAGGCCCGGCTACGCCGCGGCGTGCGAGCCCTGCGCGGCGACATCCCGCCGCGCAGCCTGCTCGACCCGGCCGGCTGGCTGCTCGCCGTCCTCGACCTGTTCGTCGGCACCGCGCCCCGGCCGACCGGGCGGCCCGCCGCGCGCCTCGACCCGCAGCGCGAGCGCGACGCCCGGGCCGCCCTCGACCAACTCGCCGGCCCGCACTGGGAGATCGCCCTGCGCACCGCGGTCGTGCGCGAACAGGCGCGCGGCGACCGCGACGCGGTGCAGGCCCGGATGACCGTGCTGGCCCGCGGGATCACCACCGCATTCGGGCCGTTCACCGCCCGCAACCGGCTGCGCGCCCGCCGCCTGAGCGACCCGCCCGCACTGCTCAACCAGCGGCGGCTGCGGCACGGCTTCCTGCTCACCCCGGTCGAACTGGCCATGCTCGCCGCCCTGCCGCAGGACGTCGCCGTGCCCGGCCTGGACCGGGCCCGCGCCAAAGCCGTCCCCGCGCCGGTCGGCGTGCCCACCGGCGGACGCGACACCAAACGCCTCGGCCGCGCCGAAGTCGGCGGCCACCCGGTCGCTTTGCGCGCCGCCGACGCCCGCCACCACCTGCACGTGCTCGGCTCCACCGGTTCCGGCAAGAGCACCCTGCTGCTCAACCTGATCCTCGACGACATCCACGCCGGACGCGGCACCGTGGTCATCGACCCGAAAGGCGACCTGGTCACCGACCTGCTCGACCGGATCCCGGCCGGCTACGCCCGGCGCCTGGTCCTGCTCGACCCCGACCAGCGCCACGGGCCCACCCTCAACCCGCTTCAAGGCGACGACCCCGACCTGCTCGTCGACAACGTGGTCAGCATCTTCGGCCGGATCTTCGCCAAACACTGGGGCCCACGCATCGACGACACCCTGCGCGTGGCGTGCCTGACCCTGCTGCGCCAGCCCGGCGCGACCCTGACGAGCATCCCGGAACTGCTCAACGACCGCGCGTTCCGCCTCAAATACACCCGCGACCTCGACGACCCGGTAGGTCTCGGCGGCTACTGGTCCTGGTTCGAAACCACCCCGGCGCACCTGCGGGCCACGGTGATCGGCCCGGTCCTGGCCCGCTTGCGGTCACTGTTATTGCGCGATTTCGTACGGCACACGTTCGGCGCCCCACGCTCCAGCTTCGACATGCGCCGCGTCCTCGACGGCGGCATCCTGCTCGCCCGGCTGCCCAAAGGCCAGATTGGCGAGGAGACCGCCCGGCTGATGGGCTCGTTCGTACTGGCCAGCGCGTGGCAGGCGGCGACCGCCCGCGCCCGGCTCCCACAAGACCAACGCCGCGACGCGACCGTCTACCTCGACGAGGCGCACAACTTCCTCAACCTGCCCGGCTCGATCGCCGACATGCTCGCCGAAGCCCGCGGCTACGGCCTCGGCCTGGTCCTGGCACACCAGAACCTGGCGCAGATGCCCCGCGAGACCCAGCTGGCCGTCTCCGCCAACGCCCGCAACAAGCTGATCTTCAGCTGCGCGCCGGAGGACGCCGGCCAGCTGGCCCGGCACACCAACCCCGAACTCGACGAACACGACCTGTCCCACCTCGACGCGTTCACCGCCGCGTGCCGGCTCATCGTCGCCGGCCGCGAGACACCGGCGTTCACGGTGCACACCCCGGGCCCACGACCGGTGATCGGCAGCGCTGCCGAACTGCGCGCCGCCCTGGCCCCACCCCGGCCCTGACCCCGGCCCACGCCTCGGCCCCACCCCCGCCTCGAAAGACCGGGCCAAACAGGCCCTGAACCGCCCAACACCGCAGCTAGGAGGCCCTCATGCGCGCAGCGATGCCACCCCGACAGCTTCCTGCAGGGGAAGCTCCCGAACGGGGGAGCAGCCTTTTGACCATCTCCCGCCGCCTGCAGGTCCGCGACTACACGATCGCGCAGCTGCTCGACGAACACACCGCCCTGACCACCGACCAGCTGACCGCGCTGCTGTTCGCGCACCGCACCACCTGCCGGCACCGGCTGCACACCCTGCGAACCCTCGGCTTCATCGACCGGTTCGTGCGCCACCGGCCCGGTGGCCGCTACCCGGTCTGCTGGGTCGCCGGACCCTTGTCCGCGCGGTACGTCGCCCTGGCCCGCGGCGAGGCTCCGCCGAGCGCCCGGGCGCTGCGCGATCGGCAGGACCGCACGTATGCGAGCCCTTATCTCGACCACCTGCTGGGGATCAACGACTTCTTCGTGAGTCTGTTGGTCCAGGCCCGCCGGCATCCCGGACCAGATTTGATCCGCTGGTGGTCCGAGCGGACCACGACCTCCGCGTTCGACCGCCGCATCCACCCCGACGGGCACGGCATCTGGCGCGACGGCACCACCGAGACCGGGTTCTTCCTCGAACTCGACCGCGGCACCGAATCCCTGACCCGCCTGGTCGACAAACTCGCCGCGTACCGGCGCCTGCGCGCCGACGGCGGCCCCGGCTACCCGGTGCTGTTCGCCCTGCCCAACCAGGCCCGCGAGCAACACCTGCACGCCAAGCTCGCCGACCAGCTGCTGGCGGGCCTGCTGGTCGCCACGTGCGTGACCCAGCCGGGCGTCAGCCCGGCCGGTCCGGTGTGGTGGCTCGCCGGCAACGGACCGCGGCGGCGCAGCCTGGCGGAGCTCGCCACCGACGACGGCCCGGCCGGTCCGCTCAACCCGGGCCCCGCGATGCCCGACCACCACCCGCTCGCCCTGATGACGGGCGTGCCGCTGCTGCCGTGAGATCCCCGGGGCCTCCTGACGTCCGGGCCCCGGGGTCGTGCGGTCAGCTGTCCGCCTGCGGCGGGTTGATCGGCAGCCCAGCAGCCTCCAGGAAGCCGCGCAGGGTCACCGCCAGCGCGGGCAGCTTGTCGTTCTCCACGAAGGCGAAACCGTGATCGCTCATCATGTCCGCGATCGCTTCGGCGATGCTCCCGTACGTCATCTCTGTCACCGGGCTCTCCTCGAGGTAGGGGCCGACGTCCGCGCCGGCCGCTCGGATCGGAACCGACCGCAGGCGTGCGCCGCCCGGCGGTCAGGGCTGCCTCCCGCATCGGGCTGCACCTCTGACCCCCGGCCGATCACCAGCAGCCCGTCGAGCTTGACGAAGATGTCGCGCTCCGCGACGGCCGCACCGGCCGCGTCCAGCTCATAGACCCGCAGCCAGACCCAGCCTCCGTAGGTCGTCCAGTCGTGCACGTGAATGATCCGCACCACGATCGGCGTCAGGAACTGCACACTGGCCGCCCGATCGACCAGCAGAACGTCCCCGGCCCGCGGCGCCGTCATCGCCGACCACCCGACTTGCGCAGGTAGGCGCGCCGGCCCAGGGCAGGGCGAGGTCCGATTGATCCGGTCAGCGCAAGCTGGCCGCTGCACACCCGTGCTCGTCCGCACATGATGGTCCCTGCCGATCGCCGGCGTCGGCCGGCGGTGCCAGGCTCGGGGCGGTGCCAGGGGGCGACCGGGGCCCGAGCGGGCTCGACTTCCACAGTGGCACTGAGCCTTCGGACGGTCAATCTTATGGCGTAAGTTCCTTGCGCTCGTACGGATGATTCTGCTGGGTTTCTCGGTAGGTGGCGCATTGCCTCTGTCATAACGGCCGAGGAAGATGGCCCCGACCGAAGCCTGCGGAAGGGGGCGTCTGCCATGCCACGGCCGATCGGTCCGACCATCCCGCGATGGCAACTGGGGGAGCAGCTGAGTCAGCTGCGCTCGGCCGCGGGGCTATCCCAGCAGGATGCGGCGAAGCGGCTCGGCTGCTCGGTCAGCAAAATCCAGAAGATCGAAGGCGGCGAGGTCGGGTCGAAACCGGTCGAGCTGGAGGCGCTGCTCATCCTGTACGGGACGCCCGATGACCTGCGGGAACAGTTGCTCGAACTGCGCACCCTCGGCGCCCAACGCGGCTGGTGGTCCCGTTTCGGAGCCCTCCCGGCGCCATTCGCGACTTTCCTCGGACTGGAGAGCGCGGCGACGAAGATCAGAATCTTCGAACCGCTCATGGTCCACGGCCTGTTGCAGACTCCGGACTACGCCCGTGCCCTGATCGAAAGCGTGAACCTGATGTCCACTCACGCTGAGGTCGATCGCCAGGTGCAGATCCGCTTAGAACGCCAGGAACGGGTCTTCGGCGAGGAGCATCCGGACCTCTGGGTAGTGCTCGATGAGGCGGTTCTCCGCCGGCAGATGGGTGGCTCTGACGTAATGGCCCGCCAACTGGATCATCTACTGCGACTCCCGAGATGGGTGACCGTTCAAATAGTTCCGTTCAGCAGCGGAGGCCATCCCGGAGCGTTGGGTGCCCTGACCCTGTTCGAGTTCGCCGATCAGACGCACACACCCGTGGCGTATGTGGAATCTCAGGCCGGCAATTTGTACCTCGAGAAGGAGGATGACCTGGCGAGAAGCGGCGTCGCGTTGGACCACATCGCGTCAGCCGCACTGAGCAAGCAGCAGTCCCGCGAACTGATCAAAACGACTGCTCAGCAGCTCGTTCCGCAGCAGTAGGATCCGCCCATGGACAAGTACGAGGTCGACCTGACCGACGCGCAATGGCGAAAGTCCGCCAAGTCCGCCGCCAACGGCGGATGCGTTGAATACGCGCAGGTAGCCGGATTCGTAGCCATCCGCGACTCACAAAACCCGGCTCGCGAACCGCTCGTCTTCGACGCCAACGAGTGGAACTGCTTCCTCGACGGAGTCGCTAAGGGAGAGTTCCCGGCACCGACCGCCTGACCAGACGTTTGCCAGCGTCGACAGGCGGAGGAGCAGGTGGGGCTGGTGGATGGCGCAGACCCCGCTGGGTGCCGGCCAGCTCAGGTCAGGTGAGGAGCCTGCGGGTGAAGCCGTGGGCGAGGAGACGCTGGTAGGCGGCATGGACGTCCGTGGGAACCTCTTGCTCGATGGCGAATCCGAGCTTCGGCGCCGTCTGTGCACGCTAAATCTTCTGGAGCACTTCGTCCCACACGTCTCCACCTTCGGCCCAGGTCCAGAGCCATCTGCGCGGCTGGTCCGGGCATTGCCGGATCCGCCCGAGCGTCCAGTAGTGGTGCTGGGTGTCGATGAGGACCACGGGCAGCAACCCGAAGACGGCGTCACTCACGTGACCTCGTCCTTGCGTAACAGGCTGCTGCGGCTGGTAGTCATTCCGGGAACCGCCGCGAGCCGAGATCCGTAAGAACGGGGTATTGCCCGCCTCCTGGTTCGAGCTCACACCCGGCGGCTGCTCCATGTACTGGTACATGTCACTCACCGATGCAGACAATCCGGTCCTGCTCCACGACTCCGACGGCTGGGCCGCTCCGACCGGCCAGGGCCAGGCCGATCGAGGTGAGCGTCTGCCGTAGCCCGTCCGTGCTGCGCAGTCGGCGGCGGGTCAGCCCGTCAACGTGCTCAACGAAGGTCCGCGCGCCGCAAGTGGTGTTGCCGCAGATGAACCGGCGCACCCGATCGATGTCGAGAGCCGCGAGATGCGGCAAAGCTGCTGGATCGTCGTGTCGCACAGTGGACCAACAATCCATCAGCGATGATCGATCATGCTTCCTGTGTCAGAACCCGAAACTCGCGAACATCGAATCCATCCGATCGAGGCGGGATCCGCGGTGGGGCCCGAACCGATGAACAAAGCCCAGGTTAGATACCCACGCAAGGAGATAACCTGCTGCTCAAAGGCCCTGTCATTCATTACTGTCGCGACGTGTGGAACCGCGACAACACCCCTGATGAACCGAGCGTGCTCATTCGCTGCCAGGAAGATCACGACACAGCCGTCCGTCTGCATAGCCGCTACTTGCCCGACGAGTACGGCATCGGCTTCGCCATCGACGCCCAAGCCGATGGACTCCGGGCCCAGCTCCGAGGAATAGAGGTATGGGTCTGGGACGACGCATGGCTGCCCGACTTCATCGCTCAACTGGCAGCCGACTATCAAGGCTGGGACGACGAGCGGATCTGGCGGACCAACCACCTATCGGTTCGCGCCAGCTTCCACACCGGCGGCCACGTCGCCCTCACCTGGCACCTTCACCACTGGCTGACCCGATCCGACACCTGGCAGGCATCAATCACAACCTGGCTGGAAGCCGGCGAGCAAATGAAGAATCTTGCCGCCGATCTGCGTGAGTTCCTGCCTATACCGACACCATCACGGTGACGCTGCCACAGCACCTGACGAAAGCCGCGCGGCACATGCTCCGAGGCGGGTCCCGAACTCGTGAACACAGAAATCGCCGATCAAACGGTGGGCTCCAAGGTCACGAGTAACTGGCACCCGAATCCACGACCCAAACCATGCGTTCGATGTCCTCGGTCCGGGACCCGCCTGTCCCGTCCAGCCGAACTGTTCGGCGTCCAGATCAACAGTTCGGGTCGATGTTGGACGGTCCGGTCGTTGGGTGCACAATGCCCGCCGTGGCGATTGATCTTCGTGCCCGTATGGAACTTCCAGCGCGTCTTCGGCGGCGTGTTTCGCCGAGCCGTGAGCATCGGCTGTCGCTCCGCTTGTCGGATGAGGAACTGCAGCAGGTCTGCGAGGCGGCGGGGCGAGCGCAGCTGGCTCCGACGGGGTACGCCGGCGAGGCCGCCGTCGCTGCTGCTGCTCGCGCATCGGTCGCAGGGCCGAACGTGCCGGCCACACGCGCCGAGTTGGCCACGGTGCAGCGCGAACTGTTCGCCATCCGTACGGCCTTGGTCGGGGCGGTTGCTGTTCGTGACCAAGAGAAATGCGCAGCGGCTGTTGACCAGTTGGACGAGGTGGCGAGGCGTCTCCACGCGTTGCTGAGGCGATCATGATCTGCTGGATCCACTTCTAGGACGCGAGCGCAGAACATTCGCGGCTTCACCGCGACGTTGACCGAACTGCCTTTCACGCACGGCCGAAGTCGGCCGGAACCTCGATTACCTTCGCTCTGAAAGCAGTCTCCAGCACGTCGCCGTCGATCAGGCCGTCGAAGTGATCGTCGGTCGGCCACGAGTCGGAGTCCTCGCCCTTCAAACTGCGCCTCAGGGTGTCTTCCAGGAGATCGGCGGCAGCAGTCAGCCCGAAGTAGTGCAGGGCTTCGACTGCGTGCCTGATCCGGAAAGGCTCGTTGACCTCCAAGGCGAAGAACAGGCCCCCACCCATCACGGAGTTATGAACGCGCATCAGGCCCGCGAGTTGCTCGATCCCCGGAGGGGTGCCTTTAGGCACGTCTCCGTCGATCCCGAAATCAATGGCCTCGTCCCAGATCAGGTCGAGGTCGTCCAACACGCTGCCACCATGGGCAAGAACCTGCGACAGCGCTGCGATCGTCTGGCTTGCTGCGACAGCGTCAGTGTCTTTCGGCCGTTCCTGTCGCCACCCGTCGGCAACCGGGGCAAGGGCGTCGAGCGCGGCTCTGGCCAGGCCCTTCACGAGCTTGGGCAGTCGAGCATCGAGGGTGGGATCATCCGCGGCCAACCTTCGGAGACGCTCGCCGAACTGGTCTCCACCGACCGAAGCCGCAGCGACGATCGCGGCGGCTGCGACTACCTGATCCGGAAGAACGTCGCGCCCGACCAGCTCGGGCTGGTCCTCCAGAGAGCCGAACAGCCGTTCCAGCGCTGCGGCGCGCAGCTCAGGAGCCACTTCGGCAAGTTTTTTCAAGAACTCCATAGCCTCCTCGCTGGAGAAGGCGTCAGCCCCGAACGCGGCCATGCTTGCTACCTCCTCATGCAGGACAGTCACCGACGTGAACCTACAAGATCAGGACGATCGACCGTCGACCTCCCGGGATTTAGCTCGGGGGTCCGCCCCTGCCGCCGAATCCGAAAAGTAGATCTGGACGATCTTGGTGGTGCGCAAGGCGGAGGCCGGGCGCATCGTGAACCTGAGCAGCTCGATGGGCCGCAGGGTGGCTCGTGGCGCGGTCGTACACCCCGACGGTGGTGATCGGGTCACCGCTGCCGTGCCAGGGACACGCTCAGGTCCGTGTTGTCGGTGAAGAACTGTCGCAGCATGGCCAGCAGTTCCTCGAGGTCCCGCAGTTGCGGTCCGGTCTGCAGCAGGGCCATGACGTGGCCGTCGAACGTACCGATATCGCTCTCGGCGTGGTAGCGGCCGGCCTCGCCCTCGAGCGCGATGGTGATCTCCATGCTGGGATCCTCGGCCCCGTCGTAGGGATAGACGCTGCGCCAGCAGGGCATCCCGCCGGTCCGTGTGCGCCATCCACCTGCCGGTGTCAGCAGCGGGGGATCGACGGCTCGCAGCCGATCGCCCTCGCTCCGCAGCAGATTCACCAGCACGTCCTGCTCGTCACGCGGCGCGTCCGGCATGGTCACCTCTCCACCACCACGAAGTCCTCGGCGGCGCAGAGAGTGCTGGTGCCGAGGGCCACTGATGCGATCACGTTGTCCCGGATGACGACGTCGTAGACGGTGCCCGGGTCGAAGCCGCAGACCGGGCACACCTCCGGATAGCCCTGCACCCGGACCAGCCGTGCGGGGACACCGAGGTCGTTGCCGCCCCACCGGAGGGCGTCGCCGATCGCGTACCGGTAGGCGCGCCGGTCGCCGTACTTGAACTGGACTTCTCGGGTGATCTCGCTGCCGCATCGAGGGCAGATCTCGGCCTCGGGCACGACGACGACGTTGAAAGCGCTCATCGCAGCAGCTCCATCGGGCAGGGGCAGGTTCGGAGAACCTGACCGAGCGCGGTCGTCGATGACGATCATCACGCACGGATCGCGGCATGGCCGGCACGACCCGTCCGGGACCGGCCCCGTCCAGTCTGCGACCTGTCGTCGGCCTGGTCGAGTGTCGTCACCGAGGATCGCGAGGGAAGGCACGCTCCGGTCGTTGGCACGGGAACGGCTCTGGCACAGCAGCGTCGGAGACCGTTGGCGGCGCGAATCAGCTGGTGCGGAGGCTGTTGGGCGCGACGGTTACGGTTCTGCGCATCACTCATGTGACCTTTTAGCACCACCCGCGGGCTTCGCCGCCCACGATCGCGGAAGCTACCACCCACCACCCGCACCCCGGGTCGGTCGGCTCGCGCCGTACGTGGAGATCGCGAACCGCAACCCTCACCGGCCTTGCCGGTTCCCGCGGCCTTGCGCCGCCTCGCGCCTGAAAAAGGCGCCCCCTTCCCTGATCCTGGAGGATCACCATGGCCTGCACCACCCTCGTCTGCCTGCCCGCAGACACTCCGCCCGCCGACGCCGCCTCCGCTGTCGCCGCCCGGCTCGCCGCCGTGGAGCTCGCCGCGACCAGCCTCGTCCGGCACTTCCGGGCCAGCACCCGCTGGCGCCGTGGCACGTTGCTGCTGCCGCAACACGGCACCGCGGCCGGCGGTCCGCTGTGCCGCCTGGAGCTCGACGCGATGCGCGCTGACGCGCACCGGTTCTACTGGCATCGCTGGCAGCTCTGGCAGTCCGCGGTCAAGGGCACGCCGACCGCTCGTCCGTTCTGGATGTTCGTGGACCGGCATCGGGCCAACCCTGACCGGTACGACCTGGAGCGGGCCCGTGCCGACTACCTGGCGCAGCCGCGGCTGGCGGCGATGCGGGTGTTCAACGCGCTGCCGCACCGGCCGTTCGGGTTGCCGACCTCGCATCTGGAGGCGCTGCAGCTGGGTGCCGACGCCTACAGCCACCTGGGCTGGTTGTCGGCGGTGCCGGGTCAGAGTCTGCTCTGCCCGGACGGGGCGCTGTTGGGTGCCGGCGGTGACCGGCTCGACGGGCGGTTGTCGTTTCTGGAGCAGGCCAACGGGTGCCTGACCCTGCTCGACGCCAAGGACGTGTTGGTCGCGGCGGTGACCGAACCGTGGCGGCGGCCGTGAACGGTCTGCTGCCGATCGTGCTGGCCGACGTGCTGCTGGCCGTCGCCGCGCTGGTCGCCGACCGGGTGTTGGGTGCGGCCGGGCCGGTGTTGGCCGCCCTGCTGCCCGCGCACGCGGCGGTGGTGGGTGCCTGGTTCGTCCGGGTGCGCGCCGAACTGGCCGAGGCCCGCCGTGACCCGGTCACCGACGTGTTCGTGCGGCGGGTCGCCGAACGGCACCTCGACCGGGTGCGCGGGCCGGTGACCGTGGCGCTGCTCGACGCCGACGACCTGCGCGGTATCAACACCCGGTTCGGTCATGCCGGTGGGGACGCGCTGCTGGCCGCGCTCGGGCAACGGCTGTGCTGGGCGGCGGTCGCCGGTGATGTGGTCGCCCGGCTCGGTGGCGACGAGTTCGTGCTGATCAGTCGCCGGCCGGTCGTGGCGGTGCATCGCGGGCTGCTGGCCGCGCTGGCGGCGCCGGTCACCCTGTTCGGCGTGGTCGTACCGATGCGGGTCAGTGTCGGTATCTGCCGCAGCGCCGGCGGTGAGCATCGGCGGGCCTTGGCCCGCGCCGACCGGCTGATGTACGTCGCCAAGCGGCACGGCGGCGGCATCGTCCACCTCTCGTCACCACCGGTGAACGCACCGCGGTGACGACGCGGCCGCCCGATGGCCGCTGATCCAACCCATCCATCCCGATGTCCCTTTCCGCCGTCCAGGCGCGGACACCGGGTGTGGAGACCCGGTGCGGGGACGCCCCCCATTCCGGAGGTAACCACCATGACGTGTGAGCGCTGCGGTCAACCAGCGGCACACCCCACCCGCACCGCGACCGGTGTGATGATCTGCACCGAGTGCCTCGTCGGCTTCTACACCCAGTGCGGTGGCTGCGACGGCTGGCACCACAACGACGATCACTGCCCGAACGGCTGCCCGTGCGGCGGCGACGACTGCGACTCGTGCTACGCCGTGCTCGACGCTTTCGTGCACGACTACTCCTACCAGCCCCGGCCGGTCTTCCACGGCGTCGGGCCGCTGTTCCTGGGCCCGGAGATCGAGGTCGAGGTCGGTGACGGCAACCGGTACCGGTGCGCCCAGATCGCCTTCCGTGAGCTCGGCGACCTCGGCTATCTCAAACGCGACGGGTCCCTGACCTGCGGGTTCGAGATCGTCACGCATCCGATGTCCTACGACTGGGCGCTGGCGAACTTCCCCTGGGACATGCTCGGCCGGCTGCGCGACAACGGCTGCCTGGCCACCGACACGACCGGGATCCACGTGCACCTGTCGAGGGCCGGGTTCTCGTCGGTCGCGCACTCGTACCGATGGATGAAGTTCATCTATCGCAATGAGCGCCAGGTGCAGCAGGTCGCGCGCCGGGAGGCGTCGCAGTGGGCGGCGTTCTGTCCCGAGGATCGGCGCGCGATCAAGAACTACGTCAAGGGCGACTGGTACGGGCCGCGGTACCGGGCGATCAACACCAACAACGAGCACACGTTCGAACTGCGGGTCTTCGCCGGGTCGTTGGATCCGCAGACCATTCAGGCGGCGTTCGCGTTCTCGGTCGCCACGGTCGAATACACCCGGCAGTTGAGTGTCGCCGCGATCGCCGGCGGTGGCTGGGGCTGGCCGGCGTTCACCGGCTGGCTCGCCGGGCAGTCCGCCTACACGCCGCTGGTGCGTCAGTTGGAGGCGCTGTCATGTGCCTGCTGACGTTCCTGCCCGGCGGGGTGCCGCCGCAGGTGGACGCCCTGTACAACGGCAGCCTGGTCAACACCGACGGGCACGGTTTCGCGATCGTTACGACCGGTGGGCTGCTGGTGCGCCACGGCATGGACGCCGCGCCGCTGATCGACGCGTTCGTGGCGGCACGGTGGGCGCACCCGGACGGCGACGCGTTGTTCCACTCCCGGCTCGCGACCGGAGGCACCGTCAGCCTGGACAACTGCCATCCGTACGCCGTCGGCGCCGACCCGCGCACCGTCCTGGCGCACAACGGGGTCCTGCCGATCCACCCGGACCGCGCCGACCCGCGCTCGGACACCCGGATCGTCGCCGAATCCCTGATCGGACAGTGGGGTTCGCTGCGGCATCGGCGCACCCGGCTGCGGTTACAGCGGTGGATGGGTCCGGCCAACAAGATGGTGCTGCTGAGTGTGGATCGCCGGTTCCGGCGCACGTCCTACCTGTTCAACGAGCAGGCGGGGGAGTGGTCCGGCGGGATCTGGTACTCCAACCGCGGCTACCGGGACTGGCCCGACCTCGACGACCTCGACGGCCCCGATGATCTCGGCATCGGTCCGTTGGGCTGGCCGCTACCTCGTTCCTGAAAATTTCCTCATCACCCCTCGCCGGGGACCCGTGCACCACTCCCGGCGGACAGCCGGGTGATGCACGGGCTCCTCGGCGGACCATCCGCAAAGGAGAACCGCCATGCAGAAACGCACCATCCGCATCGCCAATCCGGTCGACGCCGCCACCCTCGTCCCGTACCTGCTCGGCTACCAGCCGCAGAACAGCCTCGCCATGCTGGCCGTCGAGGACGGGCAGTTGCGCCTCGCCGGCGCGCAGGCACTGCCGGACGGCGACGACCCCCGCCCGCTCGGCCACCACCTGGCCGACGTGCTGCTCAGCAACGGCCTGAACCAGGCGCTGCTGATCGGCTACGGCCCGCACGAGCCGATGACCGACGCCGTCGACACCGCCATCGCGGTGTTCACCGACCGCGGCATCACCGTGCTCGACGCGATGCGCGTCGGCGAGGGCCGGCTCTGGCACCTGGGCTGCGACGAACCCCACTGCACGATCAAAAGTCTTCCGTACGACCCGGCGAGCACGATCGTCGCCGCCGAGGCCACCTACGCCGGCATGCAGATCGCCGTCGACCGTGACGCGCTGGCCACCCGGCTCGCCCCGATCAGTGGCGCCGACCAGCAACGCATGAACGCGGCGATCCTGGCCGCCGTGCACACCCTGGCGCAGCCGTTGCGCACCGACGACCGGCTCGGCGAGCGCATCGCCACCCTCGTCGCCGAAGCGCTCACCGCCGCACGCCAGGATTCGCAGCTCAGCGACGACCACGCCGCCCAGCTGCTGATCCTGCTCGCCTTCGCGCACCTGCGCGACGCCGCCGTGCCGCTGGTGCACGGCAGCCGCCACCACATCGCGGTGTGGAGCGACCTGACCCGCCGGGCCGGCGCCGGCAGCCTGGCCTGCGCCCCGGCGATCTTCCTGGCCCTGGCCGCCGTGCAAGCCGGCGACGGCGTGACCGCCGTACTGGCCGCCGACCGCGCCTGCCAGGCCGATCCCGGCGACGAGTTCGCCGAGCTGGTCCAGCACGTCATCCATTCCGGGATCAGCCCGGAAGCCGTGCACCAGGCGCTGCACCGGCGCTGACCCACCTCGCACCACCGGCCGACGCCCGGCCACCTCTCACACGAGAATCCCGGGCGCCGCCGTGACAGCGCGCCCGGGATCTCCTTGTTGGAAAGGGACATCCCGATGGGCTACACCCACTACTGGAGCCTGCTGCTCAACGACCCCGCCTACCAGACGTGCTGGCCGCAACTGGTCAGCGACACCGCCCGGATCGTCGACGCCGCGCGCCGCGCCGGCATCGTCATCACCGGCCCGTACGGCTGGGGCCGCCCGACCTTCGACCCCGGCTGCGACATCAGCTTCAACGGCGACGGCGCCGACGACCTGTCCGCCGACACGTTCGTCCTGCCCGTCCCCGAGCGCGACGAGCACCGCCCGCTGTGGATCGCCAACTTCTGCAAGACCCACCGCCGACCGTACGACCTGGCCGTCACCGCCACCCTGCTGCGCTGCCGGCTGCTCGCCCCGCACGCGCTGACGCTCAGCAGCGACGGCGCCTGGAACCGCCAGTGGAAATACGGCCGCAAACTCCCCGGCAGCCGCCGCCGCGCCCCCAGCCCCCGCGCGCTGCTGTCCACCCTTTTCGGCCCGATCCCGGACACCAACCCGCTGACCGTTCTCGGTCGCCGCGACGGGCAGGCGTGAGCATGGACATCCCCGTGCACCTGCGGCACCGCCCGACCAGCAGCGGCCTGGTCGTCCCGATCGCCACCCCGCGCACCACCGACGGGCAGTACCTGTTCGGCCTGCTCGAAGACCGCCGCCAGCGCCTGCTGCTGCTCGACCACCGCTGCCAGGTCTGCGGCAACCTGCTCGGCGAACGCCTGGTGGTCTTCGCCCGCCCCGCCGACCTGCTGCTGTGCTGCACGTCCGAGCCCGCGCTGTGCCCGCCGTGCGCCGCGTACAGCAGAAGCGCCTGCCCGATGCTGGCCGGCCGCCTGGACCACTACCGCACCCGGCCCCGCACCGCCGAAATCGGACTCGGCGCCGGCACGGACAGCCCACTGCGCCGCGGCGCCCCCGCCGAGACCTGGCACACCGTCTGGCTCACCGGCTACGAGGTCGTGCCACACCCGGCCCGCCCGGACGTGCTCGCCGCGTCCTGGCTGCACCACCCACCCCTGACGGTCAGACCGATCCACAGCGCCCCTTCATTCCCCAGGCAGGAGTCATGACTTCATCCCACGACCGCAGCGCCCTCATCCAGCTGGGCTGGCTCTTCGAACCAGGCAACCCCGCACTGGCCAGCCTGGTCACCGACATCGGCGCCGCCCAGGCCGTCTCCTCTTTACAAAAACAACCCCTTGCTCGTACGACGATCCGCCCCGAATTGCGCGCCCACGACGAGGAATGGCTCTGGCAGCGCGCCCACCACGAAGCCGCCACCGACCATCGCATCCTCGTGCCCGGTGAGCCCGACTGGCCGGCCGGCGCCACGGGTATCGCCCTGTGCCTGTGGGCGCAGGGCCCGGCACCCGCACCCCAGCCCACCACCGCGATCACCATCGCCGGATCCCGGGCCTGCACCGCCTACGGCGCGAACCAAGCCACCGACCTGGCCCGTGGCCTGTCCGAGCACGGCCTGACCGTCACCACCGACGGTGGGTACGGCATCGCCGTTGCCGCCCTGCGCGGTGCCCTGACCACCGGCCACCCACCGGTAGCCGTCCTACCCAGCGGCCTCGACCAGCTCCACCCGGCCGGCCACCGCGGCCTGCTCACCACCCTGGCCACCGACGGCCTGCTTCTCAGCGCCTATCCACCCGGCGCAGCGGTCGTCACCCGCAACCGGCTCGCCCACACCCGGCACCTGCTCGCCGCCCTCACCGGCGGCACGCTCCTGGTCGAAGCCGCCCCGCGCAGCAGCGTCCTCGACAGTGCCCGCCACGCCCTGGACCTGGGCCGCCCCACGTTGGTCGTCCCCGGACCGGTCACGTCCATCCACGCGGCCGGCTGCCTCGACCTGCTGCGCAGCGACCCCCGAGTACGCCCGGTCGGCGACGCCACCGACGTCCTCATCGACCTGGAAACCCACCAGCACTGACCCGCGGGCGGCCATCACTGATGGCCGCCCGCTCTTCCAGATGGAGGCAAAATGTCACCTCAAAATACGACTTCGGCCCGGCGATGAGCTCCCGCCTGATCAGCGCCGCCCTCGCGGGCATCGTCGTGACGCTGATGGCCTGTGCGGGCGGTCTCGCCATGGTCGGCGGTGCGGCCGTCAGCAGCGCGTGCACCACACCGTCTGCCGGCACCGACTTCGACGCCGGGCAGCGCGCCAGTGCGGCGCTGATCGCCCAGGTCGGCGCCGACCGGGGCATCCCGGTCCGCGGCCAGATCATCGCGGTCGCCACGGCCTTACAGGAGTCCGGACTGCGCAACCTCAACAGCGGCGACCGCGATTCGGTCGGTCTGTTCCAGCAGCGCCCGAGTCAGGGCTGGGGGAGCCGGTCCCAACTGCGCAACCCGACCTATGCCGCCGGCAGGTTCTACGCCAAGCTCACCACGGTCCCTGGTTGGCAGGCGATGCCGCTGACCCGGGCCGCGCAGGCGGTCCAGCGCTCGGCCTACCCCGACGCGTACGCGAAATGGGAGAACGCCGCGACCGCCCTGGTGTATCAGCGGACCGCGAGCAGCAACGCGGCATCGGTGCGTGGCGCGAGCAACAGCGCGGCATCGGTGCGGGCCGCGAGCAGCGGCGCGGCACCGGTCTGTCCTGATCTGGCGCTCGGGGTGGCGGAGCCGGCCCCGCGCAACGCTGACAGCTCCTGGCCGGCCGAGCGTTGCAGCATCCGCCCCGACCCGACCACAGGAGCCGGCTGCATAACACCCCGCCTGCAGCATCTCGTCCAGCAGACCACCGCCGCCGGGTTTCCCAAACCGAGCTGCTACCGCCCCGCCAACCACGGCGAACACCCACTGGGCCGTGCGTGCGATTGGATGATGACCTCAGGCGGCGCCGCCCTCGGTCCCGAAAAGGCTCACGGCGACGCGATGGCCGCCTGGGCGGTCACGAACGCCGACCGGCTCGGCATCGCGTACGTCATCTGGTACCGCACGATCTGGACCAAGGCCCAGGGCTGGCACGCCTACACAAACCCGTGGGGCGCCAACGACCCGTCCGGCTGGCACACCAACCACGTCCACATCAGTGTCCAGTAAAGGGCATGGCCTGTGGATCTCCTGTTCGTCCACTGACAGCTGAGCGGGCGGGTGTGCGAGGTTGGGGCCAGAGTCGAGCATCTCGGCCAGTCGATCTGTTCCGATCTGGTGGATGGGGGCGTGGATTCGTGCTGGCATCCGCTCTCCTCGATGGCCGAGGGCGCGGTGCAATGATGAGGGCATGATCGATCCTGGAGTCATCGACCTGGAGGACTTTGCCCATGCCTGGTGGGGGCCACCAGATTCCGTGGCGGAGCCGATCCAAGCCGAGCATCAGTGGCTCCCCGAAATCTTGAAGGACTGGCTTGTTTTTTCCTCCCGCTGGAATCGGCGCAATATTTCTATGCTGAGATTTTTCACCCCCGACCGCATCGAGCGTTTCGGGGAGAAGGCATTCTTTCTCGAGGATTCGTGTGGAGAATGGCGGTGGGCGTTTGACGTTGAGGAGCCGGATATTGTCTATGATGCCGAGGTGTACAAGGGTGAGGAGGCCCAAGCGGAGTGGACACGCAACGAAGAAACTCTGGGTGAGGTCATTAGGCATAGCGTCGTGCATGATGCTTTGCTGACTGCAGCTCATACCAGGATCTATACGCATGTTCCAGCGCGTTTATTGGGGGACGTCTTGCGTCCGCTTCAGCCGGTCGGATTTGGATCTTGGCGCTGGCCATCACCTCAGTTCCGCATTTTCATGGGTAACGGACTGTTGGCGGACTTGTCTCCGTCTAGATACGTAGCCGGACACTTCGGGGTTCAGTTGTCTGCGGCCGACGAGGCCGCCTTTATCTATCTGAACGAAATTCCCGGTATCGATCATTAGCGGAAGAGGCGAATAGTGAAAGCGGCCCGGCCGTCTTGGCCGGGCCGCGCATCGAACTAGCTTGTAGGAATCTTCTTCGGGCCGTCGAAGTTTTCTTCTTGGATTCCCTTTTTGTTGGTGTACACCACCATTAGGGACGAGCCAGGCGGCAGCATTTTAGGAAGGAACTGCCTACATACAGGGCAGATGTAGTCGGTGTCCAAGTAGAGAGTCGCCTTTTCGACGTCTCCCCAAAACCACATCAGGGCTGCCGCCTGAGCTTCGCAATGGCTATCATAAGTGCCACCTTTGGAGCCCGGCGCAGGCTTACCTTTAATGACGTCAGGGACATTCTTGCTGCCGCTCGCTAACGGCAGAAATCCGAATTTTTGAACCCAAAGTGAGCAGGTGATGCCGTCCGCGTAGAGTCCCTTTTTCTCGAAGTAGGATTTGGCTTTCTTCGCCTCTTCGATACCGCTCTCATGCGGGGGGCAGATGCTGGCGTTATGGGTGAGAACTGCTGTGCCAGCTGCAACCGCGTAGTAGGAATGAAAGTCCGCGATGGTCAGGTTGTAGAGCCGGGCTTCAGCGGTGCGATGCTTGATGGCAGAGATCTGAACGCTGGTGCCGGCGCTTGTTCGCAGCCAATGCCCGGGCATTAGTTGGCCCGCTTCGACCCACTTCGAACGGTCCTGTGCCCAGAACGGGTGATCGTCTGCCGCGGTTACTGCCGCAGTTCGGGTGCCGCGAGATCCGTCAATATCGATGGATATCGTGGAAAGTTCGTTTCGGCCAAAATCGACACTAGTCGCAAGAACTGGCTTGGCGGCTCGAATCCCGGTCTCCGGATTGGTGGCCAGAACCTCGTCACCTGTTTTGACCATCTCGATGGCACGTGTGGTCCCATCGGCCATCAGCACTGGCGTACCTGCCACGAGACTGCGCGGCACCGGTAGGTTCGGGCAAATAGCCAGCTTTTTCTTCTTACGGAGCGCGGCCTCCATCAGATCGTCGAACTTCTTGCGGGCAGCCTTAACCTTGTCCAGGAACTTCAAGAGTTTCGGCATCAACCGGACGACATCGGCGAAAGCGCCGGCCATTTTCCCGATGGGCAACAGGCTGGCCAGGCTCCACAGACAAGCCTCGGTATTTCCTTCGCGCACGCACGACAGGACGTCGCCGGTTCCGGACAATTCCAGAAACAGCTGCCAGGCGTTTTCGCGGAAGAAATCCACGACGCTCATGCCTGCCGTCGTCTGCGCCTGCTGCAGTTCCTGCTGTTCCTCAGGGCTCAGTACCTGCAGCAGGTCGGGGTCAGTTGGCACCGCCCCGTTCGAGTTGGCAAAGTCAGCGGCGGCTCGATCGCGCTGAGCTTGCTCTGCTGCCTCCGCGCTACGCTGCGCTGCGATGGAGGCCTGAAGCGCATTGGTAGCAGCCTTAGCAGCGCTATCGGCATATTCCTGCGCCTCATCAGCGGCTGTACGAGCGTTCGCCGCGTCGCTCTCTGCCCGGCCGGCGGCGTCGCGGGCCGCGCTTGCGTCATTTTCGGCGGCAATGGCGGCAGTGCCAGCTGCGGTCGCATCGTCCTGCGCCGCCTGCGCAGAACGCCCCGCGATCACCGCATCATTGGCAGCGGCGTCAGCGGCTGATCTGGCGCCAGCCGCGTCTGCACGAGCTTGGTCGTCGGCACGGGCGGCGTTTGTGGCGGCGATGCGGGCGGCTGCGCCCTCGGCGGCTGCCTGTGCTGCGTCCTGTTTGGCGCGCGCTGCAGCTTGTGCTGCATCGGCTGCCGATCGGGCCGCCTGTGCAGCGGCGTTGAAGGCTTGTTTTATCTCGCCGGTGGCGCCGTCAGCTGCGTCTTGCGCGCGCTGTGCGGCGAGAATCGCCTCGTCAGCGCGGGCCTTGGCCGCGGCGGCCTGTTCGGCACCGATGGTCTTGGCCTGCTCGGCGACCAACGCCACGAAGTCGGCGTCGATGTCGGAGCCGGCGAACGGGCTTACCGCACCGATCGCGGTGTTGGCGGGCTCTGCGATACCGGCAGCCGAGGTAGAGGCAGCGATCGCGGCCTGCACCGCAAACCCGGATTGGGCAGCAGCAGCGACGGACTCGGTGGTTGCCGCCTGCGCCTCGTCCCTGACGCGGTTAGCTGACCACAGAGAGCGTGCTGACTCATCGGCGGCCTGTCCGGCCAGCCGTTGTGCCGCATTCGCGGCCGCAGCTGCCTTGACCTGCTGAGTGGTGGCATCGGCAGCTTTTGCGTCGGCGCGCAGGTGGGCAGCGTGGGTGGCCTTGGCACTCGCCTCTGCCTTGTCCGCAGCTGCGTCCGCAGCTGCGGCTGCGGCCTGAGCCTGCTGCGCGGCGGCCGTCGCGCGGTCGGCCGCGTATTCTGCCTGGGTTGCTGCAGTACGCGCATTTGCGGCCGCGCCGGTCGCGGTGTTCGCTGCGGACCGGGCGTTGCGTGCCGCGGTTCCTGCTGCGGTGGCCTGCCGATCTGCTTCGTCAGCCTGCCGCTGAGCCTCGTCCTTTTCCGCGCCAGCGGCGGTAGCGGCAGCAGCTGCCCGCAGTGCCTGGGTTTTCGCTTTCGCAGTCTGCTCGGCTCTCTCTGCCGCCTGCGCGTCATCGCGTGCTTGTTGGGCGGTCTTTTCCTGGCCCCACGCTTTCTCGTCCGCGTTTCCTGCTGCTACAGAGGCCGCAGACGCACGTGCCTCAGCATCTGCTGCCGCCTTCGCCTGGGCCTCGGCGTTGGCACGGGCGTTGCTGGCGATGGCCGCTTGTCGTTCGGCTTCGGCGCGGTGGGTTGCCGCGTTCGCACGTTCCGTCTCGGCGATTTGTCGCTGCTGGGCCGCGATGGTGGCTTGTGCTTCGGCGGTTTGTCGTTGCTGGCGGGTGCGTTCCGCGGCGGCCCAGGCGTCGCGTTCGGCGGCTTGGGCCTGTTCGCGGGCGGTCTTGGCGCGGGCGGCGGCGGTCTTGGCGGCGGTGGCCTGTTTTGCGGCTGCGGCGGCGAGTTTCGCGGCTGCGGCGGCGTGCTCCTGGGCGTGCTTGCGCCATTGCTCGGCCTGGCGGGCGTGTGCCTCGGCTTTCGCTTGAGCGTCTTGGGCGTTGTTGGTGGCGATGGTGGCGTCGATCGCGGCCGCGGCGGTGCTCGTGGCGCCCTGGGCGGCGGTCACCGCTTCGTTCATGCCGGTGACGATCGCGGACCACTCGGCGCCGTAGGTGAGGCCGGTGTCGATGAGATCGTTGGCGGCGCTGGTCGCGGTCGCGGCAGCCGGGCGAGCCCGGTCGACGGCGTCCTGCGCGGCCTGGATCTGGGCGGCGGCGGAGGACTTGTCGATGGCGAGCTGTGCGGCCTTGGCACTGGCGGTGCCGGTTCCGGTGATCACCTGTTCGGCGTGGCGGGCGGCGTTGGCGGCGCCGGCCATGGCGTTCGCAGCGAGTTGCAGTGCTTTGACCGCGTCGCCGTGTGCGGCCAGCAACCGGGAGCGGGCCTGGCTGGCGCGTTGTGCGCGTTTGGCGAGGTCGGTCAGCTCCTCGGCGGCTTTGGTGCGTGCCTCGAGGTCCTTCAGGTATTGCTCGCGGGCGGCGGCATCGGCTTTGGCCGCAGGGAGATAGCCGGTCTCCCAGAATGCGCTCACTGCCGTGTCATCGCCGGCCAGGGCGGCCTCGGCGGTGACCCGGAGCTGGGATTCGGCGGGTGCGGCGGCGGCGAAGATGCGCAGCCGGTCGCGCAGCTGGGCGGCGCGGTCCCGGGCGTCCTGGATTACCTTGTCGTCGCGGGCGCGGGCGATGTCCCCGCTGTAGGCGAAGAAATCCTCCCGGTCGGCGTCGGTACCGGCGAGGACTCGCTGCACCTCGGCGTTGAAGTACTTGCCGCCGGTGCCGACCAACGCTTTGATCTTGACGAGGTTGTCTGCCGCGGTTTGCTTCTTGCGGGCGGCGATCTGTGTCTCGAGCTGACGTTTCTCGACCAGGGCGAACTGCATGATCTTCTGGTTGTCGCCGGTGGCCAGCGCGGTCAGCGCCGCGTTACGAACCTCGGGCTCAGCCGCCAGTGCAGCGACATCCGCAACCGCTTTGCGCCAGCGCTCGGCGTTGGCGTCGATACCGGTGGTGCCATTCCAGCTCTCGGTGACCAAGGGCGGCACCGGGATCGGTGGTCCCTCAGCAAGAGCCGGAAGGGCCCGAGCGGGCGACGCGACGGGCGCCGCCGCGGCAGGGGGCGCGTGCAGGCCGGTACCGATCAAGGCGGCGGCCAGGACTGCGATCATTAGGGCGCGCAGGCGCGCCACGTGCTTGTTCACGAAGATGTCCGTTCGGCAGTCGGGATCAGGCTGCGGGCGTGTGCGTCGCCGTCTCGGCGAGCAGAGCCGTCTCATAGCGTGTGATCCATGTGGCCGCGTGCTCCGCGGCGTTCTTCTGCTGGTCGAGCCACTGCTGACGGGTAGTGGGCGCGGCGGCGGCGATGGCGTCCCAATTGGTGCTGGCCGCGCTGCCGGCGGCTTGCGAGACCAGCAGCCAGGTCTGTGCTTGTTGCAGCGCGACCTGTTCGGCGTCCGCCCACGCCACTCGGGCCAACCCGGTCTGTGCCCCGGCTGTCGCCCAGGCACGGGTGGCGGCCTCGCGCATCTGTGCCTGGGCGTCAGCGGCGGCTTCGCGCGCGGCCTGCGCGGCGGCCTGTGCCTCGGCGAACAGAATCTCCGACTGCACCAGCCACGCCCGGTTGCTGTCGGCCAACCGGGCGCGGAACATCTCCGTGTCCAGGCCGGCAGCGCTGACCCAGCCGTACCGGAGGAATTCGACGACGTCGGCGTCGGCGGTGCCGGGCGCGACCGCCCGCCCGGCCCAGGCGCGCACCTGCGCGCCCGGGTCCTCCGTGCTCAGACGGGTGACGAAGTCGCGGTCCAGTTGCCGGATCGCGGCAGCCTGCGCTTGGTCGTCGTCGATGTCCTGACGGTCCTTGGCCAGTGCGGCCGCGTAGCCGGTACGCACGAACTTGTCCAGTTCGTCGTAGGTGCCGGTCAACGCCCGGCGGGCTGTCGCGTTGACGCGCGGGTAGTACTGGATCGGGTGGGTGGCGATCATCCGGTTCGCGAAGTCGACCTGACGTCGGTAGGTCGTCTCGGTGTTCGCGATGGCGCGGTCGTAGCCACCGTCCAGGCTCAGGAACGCGCTGATCGCTGCTGACCCACTCAGCAGCGCCGCGCGGGCCGCGCTACGAACGGCCGCCCTCGGGTCATCGGTCGACAGCCATTTCACGAAAATGCGTTCGAACTCGGATTCGTCGAAGGGTAATTCGGAATCCGTCATTGCGGTGGCCGACCCTCCGGATGCCCGAGCCTGCGCCGGGATCATCAGACCGGCCGCGGCCACCGCCACCGTCAAAATTAATTCACGCCTGAGCAACATCGTTTCCCCCGTTGAACTGCTCTGCTGCATGAACCTGCGTCCGCGCCGGATTGACTTCTGCACGCGACCACCCGTCCCCGCGCAGGCGTCGGGAACGGCCCTGCAGGCAGAGGCAGGCCGTCGGTGGTGAGCAGTGGTGTCAGCGCCCGCCGATCGCGGGTTGATGCAGCTCGATGTAGTCCGGTGATCCAAGCATGACCGGACATCCATTCCAATCGCTTAGCTGCGAGTTTGCTGGGCCTGGACAGTCTCATCAGGCAAGATCCACTTGGGAGAGTTAAGTCACATCTCGATTACCTTGAGTGATGTGCGAGATCGTGGTTACGTCTCGATCGCATTCGCCGCTGTCGTGCTCTTTTGTTGGCCCGGGGCCAGGTAATCGCCTGGTGGAGGCCCCATATCAGAAGTGCGGCAGCGAATGCCAATCGAGTTTTCATCACCACGGGGGAAACAACTTCATGACCGCTCGACGTCCTCGATCGTTCACGCAATGGCTGCTCGTCAGCGGCCTGGCCGCTGCCACCCTGATCGCCTCGGTGTCCACTCCCGCGCAGGCCGGCGCGGTGTCGGCCGGTGGCACCGTGCTGGCTGCTGCTGCGGCCGCCAGTTCGGCGATCTACGAGCAGAAACTGGCAGTAGCGACGAAACTCGGCCGCGGCGACGATTTCGGCCTCATCGAACTCGCCGACTGTGACTTCGTGAGGGAGATCTGGAACGGCCTCAAAACCGATCCTGACAAGCTGGAAGTCCGGATGGTGGCGGAGCAGGCTTACCTGGCGACGCCGGCGAGCGTGGCCGACCAGTTGTGCTACCAGTTCATCGTCACCGACGTCTTCGCGGCGTTCGATCGCGACGCGGTACGGGAGACGCGGGAAGCAGCGGAGAAGCGAGAGCAGGATCTCGTCCGGACCGCCGCGGCCGCGAGCATCGACATCATCGCCGACGCCGCCCTGCTGGCCGGTAGCGACGCCGACTTCGCCCGCAAGATCAGGGACCTCCTCGACACCGACACGAAGTGGCCGAAGGTGAAGGCGGCAGCGGTCGCCGCCTGGAACGGCTCGTCGGAGCAGCAACGACTGTTCATCACCGGAGGTATGGCCGCGGCCGCTCGGCAGGACACCGACGACCGTATCGAGGCCGACAAGACCAAGACCGAGGCGGAGAAGGCGTTGGAACGCTCCCGCGCCGCCAAGCAGAGCGCGGCCAACCGCCTCGGCATGCCAGTGACCGATGAGCTCCTGAACCTTCCTGACCTGGACTTCGTGGTCGCAGTGACGAAGTACACGGCGGACGGCACCGAGGTGCAGGCCGCCGCGTTCAAGGCCTCCCGCAGCTCGGACGCCGCCGTGTGGAAGTCGTTCATCGATAGCGGACTCGCCGAAGCCCTCAACAATGACATCAAGATCGCGGCCGACCGTCGGGAGGCCGCCTACCGGCGTGTCGCCGAGGAAGTCAAAGCCGGCGCCACCGCAAGTGGTTTCGACAATCTTTTCACCGCGGCGGTGCAAGGGCTCGCAGGTGACGTCGATGCGGTGGAAAGATTCGTGAATACCGGGCGGTTCGAGGTCGCGATTGACGACGCCAACCGGCCCACCCGAGGCTCCTGGGAGTGGCGCAATGTCCATTCCGACCAGTGCCTGGGCCTCAAGAGCGGCAGCACGAGCGACAACTCGCCCCTGCAGCAGCGCGGCTGTTCCCGCGCGGACGACCAGCTGTGGATCGGGATGCGCGTCTACGGCACGGGTGGCCGCTACCGGCTGATCAGCGCGAAGGACCGCACCAAGTGCGTCAGCCTGGCCGACTCCACCGACAAGAACAGTGCATTCGTCGTCCGCACCTGTGACGGCAAGCCCGACCAGTACTTCTACTACAAGAAGATCAAAGACAACTTTATCTGGATCAGCGAGCAGGTGAACCGCGCGATCACCATCCAGGGCGCCAGCCGTGATGCCGGCGCACCCGCCGTCGTCGCGGATGTCACCGACGCCAACAACCAGCAGTTCTTCGGCACCAGCGACAGGCTCACCTCGGGCCAGCGCCTGGAAGAAGCTCGCATCCTGCACACGCAGACCGGGATCACCCTGAACTTGCAGCCGGACGGCAACCTGGTGATCTACAAGGGTCCGCGAGCCATCTGGGCCTCCAACACCACCAACGGTGCCCGCTTCGTCAACCAGACCGACGGCAATCTGGTCATCTACCGAGCCGACAACGCGTCCGTCTGGGCATCCAACACCTCGGGCAACGGCCCCAGCACGCTGTGGCTACAGGACGACGGCAACCTCGTCCTGTACCGCAACAAGGACAGCAAGGCCATCTGGTCCACCAACGTCTTTGACGTCCCGATCGCCAGCACCCTGAGCGGGAAATGCATCGACGTGAACGGCTCCACCTTCGAGGCGGGAACCCGGCTGCAGACCTGGACCTGCAACAGCTCGTCCGCCCAGAAGTGGATCGCGCTCGGCGAGACGCTGCTGAGTCTCAACAATAAGTGCGCGGAGGTCGCCGGAGGCTCCAAGGCCAACGGCGCCGTCCTGCAACTCGGAACCTGCAATGGCAGCGGCGGCCAGCGGTTCGTGTTCAACGCCAACGGCAACCTGGTGAACCCTCAGTCCGGCCGGTGCGTCGACATTCCCAACGCCGACCGCGGCGACGGCATCCAGCTGCAGATCCGCGACTGCGTCACCGCCGCGGTCAGCCAGAAGTGGCGCCGTCTGTAAGGGTCATCGCTGCAACGAGTGTCGTGCTGGCAGCAGTACCCGCCGGCACGACACTCGTTGCCCGTTGTCACACCCGGCAGCGCCTGCGCACGGTGTACCAAATTCTCAAAAACGAGACCAGGAGACTTCATGGCGTCCGCGGCACACCTGGGTCGACTGGCCGCACACATCGTTCTACCGGTTCTGGGTCTGCTGTTCAACGGCATCCCCGCAGCACCCACCGGCGCCGACCAGGCCTCCGTTGCGCCGTCGTACGTCTTCACCTCCGATGACGTCGGGTTCGCCGACGGGGGCGGCCGGGACAACGTTGTCGACCGGATCACGGCCATGGACGAATACCTGGGCGACAAGAAACCCCTGCTCCGCCTCGACCTGTTCTGGGACGCCGTCCAGCAGTGCGCTACCTGTGCCCCGGACTGGTCAGATCTCGATCCGCGCGTCGACGCCGCCTACGAACGTGGCGCGCGCGTACTCCTGGTCCTCGACTATTCGGCACCGTGGGCCAACGGCAATCGGAAACCGAGCTATTTCCCTACCGACGACGACGCTTGGTCCGACATCGTCGACGCCGCCGTGTTGCACTTCGGCCCGAAAGTCCAGGCCTACGAAGTGTGGAACGAACCCAACATCACCCACTTCGGCAACTACGGCGACAACAGCGTCGCCACCCGCGCGGGCCGGTACTGGGAACTGATCCGGATCGCCTACCAGCGCGTCAAGGGCCGCTGCCCGCAGTGCACCGTTCTCGCTGGCGGTTCCGCAGGTGGCGACGCGGTCACCACGGGAAGCGCGATGCGCAACGACAACGAGGCCCGCGACTGGCTGGAATGGGCGTACCAGCACGGGATGGGCGGCTACTTCGATGCGGTCGCCTACCATCCCTACCCGGACTGGACGGGCGGGCACCTTCCCTCGTACGCGATAACGCCCTGCACCGCCGGTACCTGGTACCGGTACTGGTCAGGGTTCGGACCTGACGATCCCGACTGCGGTGGCCTGGCCGCGCTGCGCGCGGTCATGGTCAGCCACGGCGACGCGGGCAAGAAGATCTGGGCCACCGAATTCGGCTTTCCCACCACCGGCTCCCGTACGCCGCAATCGGTGGAACGCGTTCGTGACGCCATCGAGGAGGGCGTGCGGATGTGGCGGTCGCGCCCCTACACCGGCCCCATGGTCATCTACTCGTTCCAGGATGCGCCCCGGTCGCACCCGACGTGCCGTGCGGACCCGGCCGACGGGGAATGCCACTTCGGGCTGCGCGACATCAACGGCAATCCCAAGGAGCCGTTGTACACCGACGTGGGTACGGCACTGCGCGGCGATCCCTGCCGAGCAGCACTCAGCCCCGGCCGGTCGCTGTTTCGTGGGGCGGCGCTGTGCTCGGCCGACGGTCGTTACTGGCTCTGGATGCAGGCCTACGGGAACCTGGTCCTCTACCGGATCACCGCGGCCGGCCGCACGCCACTGTGGGTGATGGGTGCCCTGCGCGGATATCGGCTGGCCAACCACGACGGCGGACTCGTGCTCTACGACCACGCCGACCAGGTGCTCTGGGCGTCCGGCACGGCTGGCAGTCGCGCGAGCACCTTGTGGATGCAAGACGACGGCAACCTTGTGCTGTACCGCGACGAAGATGCCACGGTGATCTGGGCATCCGGAACTCGCTGACGATCGTCGACCGCCAGCGAGCCCGGACATCCTGCGGGCCGCGGCCAGGGCTATTGCGTCATGCCGTTTGGCCTGTTCACGGTCGGTTTACCGGTGGTCACGGCGGTGATGAGATCGTGGGGGCGCTGGCTGGCCCTGGTGTATCAGCGAACCGCGAGCAGCAACGCGGCATCGGTCTGCCCTGATCTGGCGCTCGGGGTGGCGGAGCCAGCCCCGCGCGACGCTGACGGCTCATGGCCGGCCGAGCGTCGCAGCATCCGCCCCGACCCGACCACGGGAACCGGTTGTATGACACCCCGCCGGCAGCATCTCGTCCAGCAGGCCACCGCGGCCGGGTTTCCCGAACCGCGCTGCTATCGCCCCGCCGACCACGGCGAACACCCACTGGGCCGTGCGTGCGATTGGATGATGACCTCAGGCGGCGCCGCCCTCGGCCCCGAAAGGCTCACGGCGACGCGATGGCCGCCTGGGCGGTCACGAACGCCGACCGGCTCGGCATCGCGTACGTCATCTGGTATCGCATGATCTGGACCAAGGCCCAGGGCCGGCACGCCTACACAAACCCGTGGGGCGCCAACGACCCGTCCGGCTGGCACACCAACCACGTCCACATCAGTGTCCAGTAAAGGGCATGGCCTGTGGATCAGTTGGACGGGCACGCACGGAGGTCGACCACGCTTGCCGTCCCTGGTGTGAGAATCGAGGATGTCGGCGACGAGGATCGTCGTATGGAGTGTGTGGCGGCGGAACTCAGGCGGCGTTGGTCAATGCCGCGTCGAGGGCCTGGTGCAGTGCTGCCCTGCTGATCGTGACGATGCCTTCGGGTGCGGCTGAATCGCGCTGCAGCCCGGCGAGGATGTAGTCCTGCATGAGCCGTGACGGATTTGTTCCGCGTCGATCCGCTTCGGCTTCGAGGGCTTCGGACCACTCAGCGGGCAGGCGCACGGAGTGCACGATCTTGGCGCGAGGGCGGTCGTTGACGACCTCAGCACCGGACCAGTCGCGGCTGTCGAGTGCGGCTTGGATATCGCTGTTGTCGGTCATGGCTATCCCTTCAGCATCCGCTCAATCGCGGCGATTTCCGCATCATCGAGGTATCGCGCCCCTGCGACGGTGTATTGGTCGTCGTGCTGTGGATCGAGTTCTATCAACGCCACGGCCAGCCAGCGCCCTTGCCGGTCCCGGCCCGCGATGTTGAGCACCGCCCCAATGTGCCTGCGCACGACGGGGCGGCTCTGGCGCAACACGAAAACCGCGTCCTGCCATGCCACGCCAGCGACACCCAGGGCGGTGTAGGTGGCGTCGGTGAACTCGTAGTTCTCCTCCACGAGGATAGTGTAAACGCCGCGTATACGAATCTGAACCGGCCTTTCGGGCCGTCCGCCGCTACGCTCGGACGTCAACCGTCGCTTGTCGGCTGCTCGCATGGCGCCACGAGCCGGAACCCCACCGCCTGCGTGGGCCGGGGTACCGAACTCGCCCCGATCGTGTCAGGTGATCAGAGCATCGCCCGGGGCGCCCGGTTCGTCCCGCCGGAAGCGATTCGACAGACCGACGGCGCCCGGCTGCCGTGACTTCGGTGCGGATGCCGGGGGCGTTGCTGGGTTGTGGTATCCATGTGGCCGTCGAGCGGCAACAACATGTGTCGATGGGGAAGAACACCAATGGAATCCAGGACCGCCGGCATGTCCGGCGAGCTGACATCGCGGCTCCTCGGAAGTCCTTTGTGGACGGATGCGATGGTTCATGAGTCGGGCATCGAGGTGCGAGATGTTCCCTTCGTCACCGTCGGTGGTGGGATCGGGTCGTTCGTCACCGTCGACTATCTGCGGATCGCCGGAGTGCCGGCCGGCCAGATCGCCGTGCTGTCGAACATCGACCATCCGTGGCAGACCTATCAGTACCTGACCCGGGTGTCGCAGATTCCGGTGCCGGAGCGGATCCGGTCGGATTCCTCGTCGCGGCCGGACAACATCTGGGGCTTTCCGTCGTACGCACTGTCGGAGGCCTGGCGCGAACGCAGCGTCCGGCCGCTGCTGCACGTGCTCGGTGAGCCGATCTTCGCCGATTACTGGACGCCACGGGCCGGGGCGGTGTTCGCCAGCCTGGAACGGGAGTCGGCGCGGATCGCGTACCCGGACATGCTCGTCAAGGGTGTGGTCCGGATGGTCCGTCGCCGGGCCGGCGGCGGCTACTTCACCATCCTCACCCCGCCCGCCGGAACCACGTCAACCAAACGCGTCGCCTACCGGTCACGGTTCGTGCACATCGCCGTCGGCTATCCCGGGCTGAAGTTCCTGCCCGATCTGCAGGCGTTCCGGGAGGAACACGGCGACTTCCACCTCGTGGTGAACGCCTACGAGCCGCACGAACACGTGTACGAAAGCCTGAAGACGGCACCCGGTACCGTGATGGTGCGCGGCGGCGGGATCGTCGCGTCGCGGGTGCTGCAGCGGCTGATGGACGACCGCGAGAAGTTCGGTCTGCAGACCGAGATCGAGCACGTCTTCCGGACGTTCGTGACGGGCTCGCACGGCCCGCACCGGTGGTCGCGGCGTAAGGGCGGGCACGGGTTCGCCTATCAGGGTTTCAACTATCCGAAGTCGGTGTGGGGCGGGCAGCTCAAGGCCAAGATGCGGAAGCTGGACGGTGAGGAGCGCGCCGCCGAGTACCGGCGCATGGGCGGCACCAACACCCCGAAACGGCGCCGGTGGCAGCAGCAGATGCAGGCCGGCCGGGACGGCGGCTGGTACCGCGCCTACCGGGGCCTGGTCGATGAGGTGCAGCCGGGAAACCGGCTGACCAGCATCGTGCAGCGCGACGACGGCGTGCAGAGGATCGCTTCCGACTTCATCATCGACTGCACCGGGCTGGAAGCCGACATCGCCGACCACCGGCTGCTCAGCGATCTGCTCACCAACGGCGGGGCCGGGCGCAACCCGCTGGGTCGTCTCGAGGTCGAACGGACGTTCGAGGTCAAGGGCACGGCCAGCGGTGACGGGGCCCTGTACGCCTCCGGGACCGCGACGCTCGGCGGCTATTTCCCCGGCGTCGACACGTTCCTCGGGCTGCAGGTGGCGGCACAGGAGATCGCCGACGACCTGGCCCGGCGCGGCTGGGCACCTCGGCTCGGGCCGCTGCGCTCGACCGCCCAGTGGATTCGCTGGAGTCTCAATCGGCCGGTGGAAGGAAGTGCCTCGTGGTCCCGATCCTGATCGGCCGTATCCAGACCAGGTTCTTCCTGATCGCGCTGGTCGGATCACTGGTCACCCTCGTGCTGGTTCCGCTGCTGCCCCTGAGCTACCGGGACGCGTTCGTGGTGCTGGTGGCGGTCGCGGTGATCGGCATCGGCTGGGAGCTGCTGTACCACCTGCTGATGCAGTTCCGCTGGGAGAAGGACTGGCCGACGCTGTTCGGACTGCTCACCGGCGTACCGGAAGGGCTTTTGCTCTGGTTCCTGCTGAAGGCCGGTGCGGTTCCGCTGATCGGGGCGGTGCCTCCGGGATGGGCCTTCGCCGTGCACTTCGGGGTGGTCTGGGTGGCTGTCTGGCTCGCCGCGAACGGGCCGATGCGGGTGCCGTTCCTGCGGTGGCGGTTCCGCGGCGGGAGGCTGGTGTGAGCATGCGGGTGCGACTGCTGCCGGGCGCCGGGCTTGTCATCCGGACCGGCCCGCTGCTCGCGGTCTGCGCGGACGGGGGCGCCGAGACCGATGCTCTGGTGGCGCTCGTGCGGGAGATCGCCGCCGAGGCCGGAGGTGCTGCAGGCTCAGTGCTGATCGCCCGGCTGGCCGGTCGGCTCGGCAGCGGTGGTCCGGATTGCGCGGTCGCCGCTCTGGGCGAAAACCCCGCCGTTCTGGTACGTGGGGGCGCGGTCGCGGTGGCGGACGGCCGGCAGGGCACTGTCGAATTGCGGGGGCCGATCCTGCAATTCCGGACGATCGACGGCCCGCTGTCGACGTTACGGCTCAGTCTGCCGGGCAGTGGTGTGCCGGATCCCCGGACCTCTCTCGAAGCCGGGGTGGTCAGCGGCGCCGGCCTCGAGGCACAGCTGGAACGGCCGGTGGAGCCGGCCCGTCCGGAGGCTCCCGCCGGCCGGGTCATGGTTCCGGCCCGGCGGCCCGACCGGGCGGTTCCGTTCGAGGCCGTCATCCTGTTGCCCGGATATGCTCCCGATCCCGGCCCCGCACCCGAACCGCCGCAGCCCGCCACCCAGGCTCTGGTCGAAGGGGTGCTCTGCCGCGACGACCACTTCAACGACCCGGATCAGCGGTACTGCCAGATCTGTGGCATCTCGATGGCCCAGCTGACCCAGGTGTCCCGGCTCGGGCCGCGGCCGCCGCTGGGGGTACTGCTGCTCGACGACGGCAGCACGCTGCGCCTGGACACCGACTACGTGGTGGGCCGTGACCCCGACGTCGACGACGACGTCGCGGCTCAGCGGGCCAACCCGATGCGGATCACCGGCCCGGCCAGCGGTGTGTCCCGCCGCCACGTCCGCGTCCGCCTCGAGGGGTGGCACGTCGCCGTGGTGGACCTGAACTCGGCGAACGGCACCCTGCTGCACCGCCCCGGCGCCGGCCGGCCCGAACAGCTCACCCCCGGTGTGCCCGCCGTGATCACCCCGGGTACCCGGATCGACCTGGGACCGCGCTGGTTCCGCTACGAGTCTCACCGCAACACGTAGACGTGAGGGACATCAACAGGTGCAGGGAATCGCAGACTACGAGTTCATCCGCCCGCTCGGCTCCGGCAATCACGGGCACTTCTTCCTGGCCCGGCGCCCGCGCCGGCTGCCGTTGGACGTCGAATTCGTCGCGGTCAAGGTGCTGCACGCCGAGTCCAGCGACGTGGCGTTCCGCCGGGCCACCCGGGAGCTGGCCGCGTTCGCGGCGGTGCGCTGCCCGCACCTGGTGACCCCGATCGACGCGGGGCAGCAGGACGGCGTGTTCTTCTACTCGATGGAGTACCTGCCCGCCGGGTCACTCGCCGACCCCGCCGAGCCGTACACCACGGTCCAGGGCTTGCGGGCGCTGGCCGCGGCCGCGCGGGCCGCCGCGGCCCTGCACGCGGCGGGCATCGCGCACCGCGACATCAAACCGGGCAACGTGCTGCTCCACCCGGACGGCGGCAGGCTCTCCGACCTGGGGCTGTCCCACGTGTTCACCGCGGGGATGACGGTCACCGGGATGGGCGGTCTCGACGCGATCGAGTACGTCGACCCGGCCCTGCTGCTGGGCGGCACCCCGGGCCCGGCCGGCGACGTGTGGTCGCTGGGTGTCGTGCTGCACCGGGTGACGAGCGGGACCGGCGTCTACGGGGATCTGCCCGCATCCGACGGCCTGCTCGCCCTGCGCCGCGTGCTTTCCACCACCCCGCGGGTCAGCGACAGCCTGCCCGGACCGGTCGCAGACCTGGTACGGCAGTGTCTCGGCCCGGCGCACCAGCGGCCGGACGCTGCCACCCTCGCCGACCGCATCGACGGGATCCAGCCGTGACCTCACACGCGGTGGGTCAGCTGCTGCTCGGCCTGGCGGTCATCATCGTGCTGGCGCGGGCACTGGGCGCGCTGGCCCGCAAGATCGGCCAGCCACCGGTCATCGGCGAGATCATCGCCGGCATCCTGATCGGACCGAGCATCTTCGGCACCCTGGTCAGCGACCGGCTGTTCCCGGCCGACGTGCGTCCCGCGTTGGCCGGGCTCGCCAACGTCGGCCTGGTGCTGTTCATGTTCATCGTCGGCTACGAACTGGACCAGAGCCTGGTCCGCGGCCGGCAGCGGATCGCGGTCAGCGTCTCGATCGGCTCGATCGTGGCACCGCTCGGGCTCGGCGCCGTTCTGGCGCTGTGGCTGGCCGGCCGCCACGACGTCACCGACATCCTGCCCTTCGCCCTGTTCCTCGGCGCCGCCATGGCTGTCACCGCGTTCCCGGTTCTGGCGAGAATCGTCACCGACCGGGGCCTGATCCGCACCGAGGTCGGCGGCCTGGCCCTGGCCAGCGCCGCAGTCGACGACGTGATCGCGTGGTCCCTGCTGGCGGTGGTGGTGGCGGTCGGCACCGCCGACGGCGGCCTGCCCTGGCAGGTGCTCGGCATCATCCCGTTCCTGGTCGTGATGTTCCGCTGGGTCCGCCCCCTGCTGCGGCGCCTGGCCGTGGCCCGCGACCGTGCCGGGCGGCTCACCCCCGACGTCCTGGCCGTGATCCTCGCCGGACTACTGATCTCCTGCTACCTGACCGAGATCATGGGCCTGCACGCCATCTTCGGCGCGTTCGTGTTCGGGGCGGTGATGCCGCGGGCCGGCGGTGAGGTGCTGCGCCACGAGATCCTCGAACGCCTGGAACAGGTAAGCGTTCTGCTGCTGCTACCGGTGTTCTTCGTGGTCGCCGGCCTGCAGGTCGACCTCTCCACCATCGACGGCAGCACGCTGCTGGAACTGGCGCTGATCCTGCTCGTCGCCATCAGCGGAAAGTTCATCGGCGCGTACGCCGGCGCCAGGCTGAACCGGGTCGGGGCGCGGCAGGCCGGCGCTCTGGCGACGTTGATGAACACCCGCGGCCTGACCGAGATCGTCATCCTGTCCGTCGGGTTGCAACTGGCCATCATCGACCAGCAGATCTTCTCGATGATGGTGGTGATGGCCCTGGTCACCACCATGATGGCCGGCCCGCTGCTCGGATGGATCTACCCGAAGCGCGTCGCCGACCGCGACGTCGCCGCAGCGGAACGGGCGGCCCTGCGCGGCACCGCCGGGTACCAGGCGCTGGTGGTGGTGCCCGACGCGGAGCCCGACGCCACAGCGGTCCTGGACCTGGCGACCGCGCTGGTCAGGCACCGCCGGCCGGCGACTCTCGCACTGGCGCGGCTGGTGCCGTACCCGCCAGCGCCGTTGGAGATCGGCAGCGGTCTGCTGGAGATGAACCAGGCGATGACCGATCTGACCGCACTGGCGGCACGCGCCGGGAACGGCCTGGACGTGCCGGTGGTGGCACGCTTCAGCAGCAACCCCGCGGAGGATCTCGCCGACATCGTCCGTGCGGGTGAGCCCGACCTGGTCGTCATGACCGACGGGCAACCGGGCGGCACGCCGCCGGCAGGCACGGTCATTTCCCTCGCCACCGCTCTGCCGGCGTCGCCCGGCACGGTGATCGCTCGTCTCACCGGCGCCACCCGGGCCGACGCCGTACTGCGAACGGCCGCAGAGCTGGCGGCGGCCTACCAGGTCACCCTGGTCGTCGACGCGGAACCGCCTGTCGCCCGCAGTCTGGCGGCGACCGTGCGGGAACTGCGTCGGCACGGCTTGACCGTGCGAGACGGGCTCGGCGACGGCGAATCGGACGGGGCGATGGTCGTGGCGGCGGACTCGAGGGCAGGCGCTAATGTCGTGGTCCTTGCCGACGCCGGGACCGGTGCGGCCCCGGCGAAGTGGGCGTCCCGGTTGGGGACGCCGAACCAGGAAGCGACACAGGTGACCAGCGCATGACCGATGCCACCGGGCCGGTGGACGGCAGTCCGTTGAAGCCGGGTGACCCTCGGCGTATGGGACGTTATGAGCTGATCGGGCGGCTCGGTGAAGGCGGCATGGGCACGGTCTATCTGGCCGTGGCCCCGCAGGGCCGCCGTGTCGCTGTGAAGGTCATCAAGGCGGGGCTGGCCGACGATCCGCAGTTCCGGCAGCGGTTCCGCAGCGAGGTCGAGCGGGCGCAAGCCGTGCCACCGTTCTGCACCGCCGAGGTCCTCGACGCCGACCCCGACCATCAGCAGCCGTACCTGGTCGTCGAGTACGTCGACGGTCCGAGCCTCGCCACGGTCGTCGCCGAGCAGGGGCCGCTGACCTCGCCCAACCTGCACAGTCTGGCCATCGGTGTGGCGACGGCTCTCACCGCGATCCACGGCGCCGGGGTCATCCACCGCGACCTCAAACCCGGCAACGTCCTGCTCGCCCCGGGCAGCCCGAAAGTGATCGACTTCGGGATCGCCCGCGCGGTCGAACAGGCCACCCAGCTCACCCGAGCCGGTCAAGTGCTCGGCACGGTGGCCTACATGGCTCCGGAACGCTTCGACGAAGACTCCGCCCGCTCCCTGACGCCGGCCGCCGACATCTTCGCCTGGGGCGCGGTGATCGCCTACGCCGGGACCGGCCGCAGCCCGTTCGCCGCCGACATGCCGCACATGGTCGCGGTCCGCATCATGACCATGCCACCGAACCTGGACGGGTTACCCGGATCGTTGCGGGACCTCGTCGAACAGGCCCTCGCCAAGGACCCGGCCGACCGGCCCACCGCCCGGGAACTGCTGGACCGGCTTCTGCACTCCGGCCCACAACGTGCGGGTGACGCCACGTCCGTCCTGAATCAGCGGCCGGCACTGCGAGAGGCGGTGGCCGACGCCCAAGCCGCCGACGACAGACATGCCGTGTCGGGCCCGGCGTCGGTGACGACCCGGTTCCATCCGCGGCCGGCCCCGGTCGAGGAAACCGGTCCCACGGTGGCCGCGCACGCTGGTGGTACACCCGGGTCCGAGACGACCAGATGGGTCGAGGCCCGGCCGCAAGCCGCAACGCCCAAGCCCCGGCAAGGACTCGGCCGGACAGCCTCCGTCGTGCTGGCCCTTACCGCGGTCGTCGCGGTGTCCCTGCTCGCGGGAATCGCCTCCGGCCTCATCCCGATCAACCGTGACGACACCCGCCAGGGCGCCTCCGGAGTGGCTTCCCCGCCGCCGGTTTCCCCGTCGAGCAAGGCGGAGACCACACCCGAAGGGGACTCGGCCGTCGCCGACCCGCTGACCGTTCAGAAGAACTGGCGGGTGGTGCAGGACACGGCGAACAAGGCATCCTGCTCATTCGACGGCGCTCTGGTGGTGACGAAGAAGTCGCCCGGGCCGTACCGCTGCCTCGGACCACGCCGAACCTTCCGCGACTTCACCGTCACGGTGACGACCCGACTGCTGACCGGGGACGGCTGCGCGGCGGTGTGGCTGCGCTTCGGCAAGTTCAGCGCGTCATCGGACGGGGAGGCAGGACACCTCTTGGCGGTCTGCGCCGACGGCTACCGCCTGATGAACCACGGCCTCGGCAAGGATGGCGACATGGCCGAACTGGCAAAGTTTCCCTACGCCGCACCGGTGGCGCACGACGAGCCGATCACCGTCGGCATCACCGCCAAGGGCGACGAGTTCACCTTCACCCACGACGGCAAAGAGCTAGGTACCTGGCAGGACTCCACCTTCACCGAGGGCCGTGTCGTCCTGGGGGTGCTCAACACCTCCGACCACCTTCCCGCATCGGTCTCCTTCAACGACATCGATATCCGAACCTGATCAGGTTGGTGTCTGCCTGCCGATCGACGGCGGACAGGAGATCCGTGCGAGGAACACCACGGGGCCCTGGACGCCGCACGCGGCGGGGATCCCGGCGGCCGGAGCTCCTCGGCCGCCGGCATGGATGCTCAGCGCGACGGGGTTGCGCCGTTCAGTAAGTATTGAGAGAGTCCGATGGTGTTGGCCATTCACCGAGGTGCGCCAGATTCGCGCGATCAACGGGGATGATCTATGTCGTATGGCCGGGCCGACGATCTCAGGCAACTCACCGAAGAGGGTGAGGGTCTGCTCCGTAGCGCGCACGTAGCGGCGCGGGCGGCGGCCACTCCCGGAGTGGACGAGTCCGGAGCCGTCACGGTGACGGTGGACACCGAGGGCCGGGTCGTCGCCGTCACGGTTGTCCCCGAGTGGCGGAACCGGCTCGATGCCGAGGGCCTGTCCGTCGCGGTGGTGGCCGCAGTGCAGGATGCGCTGCTGCGGCGCCTCGGCGCGTGGGGGCAGTCCTACAGCGAGGAGCAGGGCCCGGATCCCGGCCAGAAGAGTGCCCCGCCGGCGGGGGACCCGGGCGCCGATCGAAGCGCCGTCGCCCAACACATCGGGTTCGATCCGGACGGACTGCAGCAGCGCTTGCACGAGATCGCGAGCGGGCAGATGCCGGAGAGGCATCGGGTGGCGGCGTTGACCCGGCTCTTGGAGATCGTCGAGGCGATCGAACGCGGCATCGACGAGGTCTCCAGCGGGCTCCAAGCCACCCTGGGGGCGACCCACACGGGGCACAGCCCGCACCGCGAGGTCACGGTCACCATGACCGGTGGCGGTGAACTGACCGGTGTGCGGTTCGACCGTGCCTGGTTACGGCGAGCTCACGACGCGAACATCGGCCGGCAGGTCGCTGCTGCGTTCCGTGCCGCGTACGACGAGGTGGCCGCGCACGGGGTGGACCAGCTCGTCGCCAACAGTTCGCTCGGCGAGGCGCGGCGCGCCTTGCAGGATCCGTTCGAGCTGGCTCGGTCCATGCGGATAATTCGATAGCTGTCCGCCGGGTAGAACGGGGGAACTTTCATGACGTTGCAGGTGGCGCTGGAAGCGCTGCGATCCGACGCGGCACGCTGGGAACGCGTCGCTCAGGTCACCCATAATGCCTCCGCCGGCGCCCAGACATTGGGCTTGAGCCCCGTGCAGCTGTCCTGGGCCAGCCTCGAAACGGGGCTGTCGAACACCTACGACTCCTTGCTGGACAAGACGGTTCGTCTTCTTGATGAGGCGACCGACGTGTACCGCGACCTGGGTATCACGCTGGAGAGAGTCGCCTACGCCTACGAGACCAACGACGACAATGCCGCCAGGGACCTGCGAGGGGTGTGGGACATTCGTGAGTAGCACTTCTACCGTCGAGGCCGCACTGCTGGACAAGCTTCACTCGACGATGAATCGCGTCGAGTCGAAAACCACGGAACTGCACAATTCCATCGACGGAAAACTGCATTGGATTCCCGGCCCGCTGCGTAGCCCCATCGTTGCCGGTTGGAACAAGTTCTGCAGTCTCATGGACCGCATCTGGCAGAACTTCAACACCATGGTCTCCACCATGGGTTCACCAGGGCAGGTGTGGGACACCGCCGACGCCTGGAGCGACCGTGTCGGCGTCCCGGTGAGCAGCCAGGTGCAGACCGCCGAGACCGGCATGCTCAGCGTGGACGACAACTGGGATGGCGACGCAGCGGATGCCTACCGGCAGATGCTCCCGTTGCAGAAGACCGCGCTCGACAAGATCAAGTCAACGATCAGCGATGGCGTCTCGTCGGTCCTCAAAGACGTCGCCATGGGAATTCTCGTGTTCTGGGCAGGCCTGATCGCCGCGCTGCTGGCTTTGGTCGTGGGCTTGATCGGAGCGATCTGCTCCAGCGCCACGATCGTCGGCCTGCCCGCGGCACCGTTCATCGCCTCCGGAGCGGCTCTCATCTGCTCCGCCTCGATGATCACCGGCGCCGAGATCCTCAAGGGCGTCTGCTCGTCGGCCAACGCCACGCTACGCCAGAAGTTCGACAACACCGGGTTCCATGAGGGCCACTGGCCGCCGGCGGTCAAAACATGACCAGCCCACGTCCCGCAGCGCCCGGAAAGGCTCTCCTCGGGCTGCTTCTCGGCATCCTCGTGCTTGCCGAAGCCGGTCTGGCCGCACTCGGCGCCCTGGTGTGGAACGCCTATCACCGGCACAGCATCACCGCGGCGGAGGCCGCGTCCTTCACGGTCCTCGGCGTCAGCGCCGCCGCCGGCGCCGTCATCACGCTCCTCGCGCTGATCGCGGTCGTGCGCGGACGACACGGGCACCGGCTCGCCCGCGCCGCTGCAGGGCTGCACTTTGCACGGTTGCTCGGCCTGGTGGTTGCGACCGTTCTCATCGCTGGACAGCTCGGTATCGCCGCAGTAGCAGGGCTGACCGAGACCTTCGCCCTTGCCCTCGCGGGCGTCGAGGTACTTGGAGCGTTGTACGCGACGACCGTGGTCGCCCGCCGGACTCGTCCTACCTGAGAACCGTCGTCATCGCCAGATGTCGTCCCAATCCCAGGCCGGAGCGGGGCTGGCGTGCGGGCGTCGCCGGCCGGGTTGTCGACCACGACCTGACCAGCGGTGGGGTAGACGGTCGGCCGCCGAGGCCTCCGTTGACGCGTGCGCTGAGGGTGACGAACCCACGGGGCGGCGCGCTGTTGCTCAAGACGTACCCGATGGCGCCGCCGCCGCGCCGGTCGTTCGCCCCGGCTGGGCAGCATGCCGGTTGCAGCCCTCAGTGAGAGTCTGATCCTGCCGATGAACTGTCGTGCTGCCGCGAGGTTAGGGCGAGAGGAGAAATGGTGGGCGGGTCCGTGGTCGCGCGCCGGATCCGTTCGGTCGCGTTCCTGCTGGGGCTACTGGTTCTGCTGCTCAGTGTGGTGGCCAGTGTGCTGACCGCCAGGCAACGGCAGGTTGCGGCGCAGGACAGCACTCTGCACGTGACCCTGGGGCATCAGACTGAGGCGCTGGAGAACTACTTCGAGCGTGCCCGGGCGATCAACGCGGTGCTCGCCGACAATCCCGCGTTCACCGACTTCTACCGAGCGCCGGGCACGAACCGGCGGAAGATCGCGGCCGGAGGCCCGCTGCTGGACCGGGTCAACGGCGCTCTCGCGTACCTGGAGAAGCTGTTCCCCGGTCGTATCGGCGAGGCCTGCTTCATCGACAGTGACGGTTCGGAGATAGCGCGGGTCGTCGACGGTGTGCCGGCCGCGGCGGGTGACCTGTCGCAGGACGAGGCGGCCAACGCTTTCTTCGCCCCTACCCTCGCGCTCGGTGTAGGGCAGGTCTACCAGGCGCGCGAGTACGAATCGCCGGACACCCACAACGCTGTCATCTCGAACTCCACATCGGTGAAGGCCGCCGGGCACACCGGCATCGTGCACTACGAGATCGCCCTGGACAGCTTCCGGATGCGCACCGGATCCGACGGCATTGCCGCCTCGATCATCGACGCGAACACCGGCACGGTGCTCGTCGACAGCCGTACCGCCGTGATCGGTGACGATGACCCACTGACCGAGGTCGCTGCTGCCGACCAGGACCAGGGTGTGACGACCATCGGCGGGCGCCGGGTCGCCTTCCAGCGCGTTCTGGCCACTTCCGGCAACGCCAACGACTGGTATGTCGCGGTGTCCGCACCCGCGTTCGGGCTCGGCTGGACGCATGGGCTCGGCCTCGGCTCGCTGGCCCTGCTCGCCGGTGCGCTGCTTACCCTGCTGGTGTCAGGGATCAGCGGCTGGACCTATCGCCGGGCGATACGCCGTGCGGCCTCTTACGACCGGCTTACCGGCCTGGCGAACCGTGCCCTGCTCACCGAGCGCACCGAGACCGCCCTGCGTGGTGGCCAGCCGGTCGCTCTGCTGATGCTGGACCTGCAGAACTTCAAGGATGTCAACGACGTGCTCGGTCAGCGCCACGGCGACCTGCTGCTCACCCAGGTCGCCGGTCGGCTGTCCACCGTGGCACCAGCCGGTGCCACGGTCGCCCGCGTCGGCGCGGACGACTTCGCGATCCTGTTGCCCGGGCACGACCTCGATCAGGCCCGGGTCCAGGCCGAGCGGCTGCTCACGGACATACGTCGCGGATATCAGCTCGACGGCGTGAGCCTCGACGTGGACGCCAACGTCGGCCTGGCGAGCGGTCCCGAGCACGGCGTCGACGCGGAGACGCTGCTACGGCACGCGGACACCGCCATGCACCTGGCTGAGCATCACGGCGGCAATGTGCAGGAGTACGACCCAGCCGGGGACACCGGCGCGCCGCTGCGACTGGAACTGCTCGGAGACCTGCGTCGGGCGATCGAGTCCGGCGACCAGATCAGCCTGCACTACCAGCCCAAGATCGACCTGCAGAGCTGGCGAATCAGCGGTGTGGAGGCCCTGATCCGCTGGCAGCACCCGCAGCAGGGACGGATGGCGCCGGACTCGTTCATTCCGATTGCCGAGACGACCAGCCTGATTCGCCCGCTGACCACCCACGTGCTGGGCATGGCCGTACGCCAGGCCAAGGCTTGGCAGCAGGCCGGCCATCCGATCCCGGTCGCGGTCAACCTGTCCACCCGGTGCCTGCAAGACGTCGGTTTCGCCGGGCAGGTGCTCAGTCTGCTGCACGAGGCCGGGCTGCCGGCCGACCTATTGGAGCTCGAGATCACCGAGAGCATGGTGATGACCGACCCGGAACGGGCGCTGACCGTTCTGCAAGCCCTCCGGGCCGGCGGGATCCGGCTTTCCATCGACGATTTCGGCACCGGGCATTCGTCGATGGCGTACCTGCGGCGGCTGCCCGTCGACGAACTCAAGATCGACAAATCGTTCGTCCAGGAGATGACCGTCAGCCACGGCGGCTCCGTGCTGGTGCGCTCGGCGATCAGTCTCGGCCACAACCTAGGCCTGTCCGTGGTCGCTGAGGGCGTTGAGGATCAGGAGACTGCTGATGTCTTGCGTGAGCTGGGTTGCGACATTGCGCAGGGTTACCACTTTGCCCGCCCGATGCCGGCTGGCGACCTCGACCGGTGGATCATCGAACATCGCGCGGCTGCCGATAGGCGGGAGCAGGGCAAACCGATGATGTCGGTCTGAGAGGGCGGTTAGTTAAGTCTTGTGACTATCTATGCCCTGAGTCCGTTTGGAGATCGTTGGGCGGGTTCACGATACATAGTGATCACTCGATGGTGTGGACGATGAATATCGGTCACGACCGGTTGTCTCGCGGTGGGGTGGTGAATGTCGTTCCCAGTCTCGTGTTCAGGAGGCTGGCGACCGGTCCGGTGGGTCCAGTTCGCTCATGTGGGTGTGCATGGTCGAACGCAGGCGGCTGACGACGGAGTCGGTGCGTTCCAGGTCGGCGGCGGAGTAGTCGCCGAGCACCGTGCCGAGCAGCCGGCTGAGTGGTTCGTAGAACGCGGTGGCCGCGGCGTGGATGCCGGGTGTGGAGCGCAGCGTGACGACGCGTCGGTCGCGGTGCTCGTGGGTCCGCACGACATGGCCGGCTTTCTCGAGCCGGTTCAGCAGGATCGAGGTCGCGCCGGTGGTGAGGCCGATCCGTTCGGCGAGGTGTGCGGGTCTCAACGGCAGGCCCCGCCCCTCCGCGTTGATGATCTCCACTATCGCGACCGCGTCGGTGCCGTGCATGCGCGTGCTCCGGGCGAAGGCGCGCCCAGTTCGCTCTGTGCGGCGACCAGCTCACGAAGGCTTTCGATGACCTCGTGCACGCGCCGGTCCGCCTTGTCGTCGGTCACCGGACCGCCTGTCCCGCCCAGTTGCAAAATATCAGACTCGCAAAGTATCTTTGCCTCAAAGCTACTTTGGCGGAAAGTAGATAACGGAGGTGGGTTGCCATGGGCAGTACCGATGTCATCCGGGCGCAGGCGACCTCCCGGGACGGCACCCGGATCGGCTATCTACGCCGGGGCGCCGGACCCGGACTGGTTCTCATCCAGGGCGCGATGGGTACCGCCTACAACTACAACGACCTCGCTGCGGCCCTCGCGCCGAACTTCACCGTCTACACCCCGGATCGCCGCGGACGCGGCCTGAGCCCGAAGCCGTACGACGACAGCCATGACATCGCCCGTGACGTCGAGGACGTGGACGCGATGCTGACCGAGGCAGGCACTGGCTACCTGTTCGGCCTCAGCTCCGGCGCCATGATCACCCTGGAGGCGGCCAGAACTCTGCCCCGGGTCACCCGGGCCGCGATGTACGAACCGCCGTTCTACCGCGACGGCATCTGCCACGACGGCATCCGGCAGCTCGGCGCCGACATCGAACACGGCCGCCTGGCGGCCGCGCTGGCTGGTTCGCTGCGCACCGCCGGAACTGCCCCGGCCCCCTGAGAATGCTTCCCCGGCCCGTCGCGCGACTTCTGGCTGCCGCCGTGCTCAGCGCCGACAGCCGCCGGACCGGTCCGGCCCCGAAGCTTCGCGACCTGCTTCCCGGCATCCGCTACGACTTCAACGATGTCGGCGGCCTGGACGGCAAGATGGCCACCTTCGCATCCGTCGACAAGCCCATGCTGCTGCTCAGCGGCACGAAGAGCCCCGGCTTCCTCAAGCAGGCCATCCGCGACCTGGCCGGCGTCCTGCCCCGGGCGACGCACATCGAGTTTGACGGCCTCGACCATGCCGGTTCCTGGAACACCGGGCGCCCGGAGCTGGTCGCGGCCGCCCTGCGCGATTTCTTCCTCTGAGATCGGAAAACTGTACGCCTCAACCACATCAACCTCTGCGCGAGCGAGGTCACCGCACTTGCCGACGGCGGCGATCACACATACTCGACGTGCCCCGTGCCATCGATCTTTCATGAGTGAAGATCGATGGCACGGGCTGCACGTGTTCCAGCAGATCGCGGCGGCGTTACGCTCTCGCGTCACCGCGGCGAGTTGACTCCGGGTAACACGGGGGAAGTCGACGTGGTGTCGCTAGGCCGCCCGCGCGGATCAGTAGTAGGCGATGCCGCTGAAGTCGCGGTCGCGATTTCCAGTGGTGTAGTCCTCCGGCCAGAACACGATGTAGAAGTCCTGCTTCCCGGCGCTGTTGGCGATGATGTGCGCGCCCGTCTCGCCTCTGTACCAGCAGACCTCCTTACCGATCGTGGCGCCGGTGCTCGCATTCCTGAATTCGAGGCAGAGGCCGTCGCTGATGTTGTTCTGCAGGTTGACCTTGATGGCGCTCGTGTCGGTCTTGTGCCGCAGGGCACCCTGCCGCGCCGTGCCGTTGGTGTTAGTGGTGCCCGAGATGCTGTTGTTGCCGGCGGCGAGCGCCGCATCCGGCACCACGAACACGGCCGCAGCCATGGCTGCCGTGATAGCCGCAGTCGCTTCCAAGATGCGCTTCATGGCTTTCCCATCTGTGACATGGGCATCCCTCGCTGATCGACGTCTATCGGTCATCCGGGGACGCTGTTCCAGGATCGGCAGTCGCCACCGCGGGGCCAACGCCAATCTGTCCCCGTCCTGGTCAGATATGTCTACGGGGGACAGTTAGGTCGCTCTCCTCGCCCGGCCGGCGACCCTGCCGCCTGCCGGTCAGTGGCTGCTGAGTTCGACGCGCCCAGCGGCGGGTCAGTTCGGGCACCTGCTCACGAAGCGTCTGCCGCGGGCATGGCAGCGCGGCGCACACCAGCCGACGGACCCGAACGTGAACGGCTACTGCCCGTCCGCCGACCGGAAGATCGGCTGCCCACACCCCCGGGCAGGCCACCGCAGCCACCGAGGTTCCGAGCCACGATCTGCACCGTCGTTCCATGGTCAAGGACCTGATCGATGACCAGCGCAGACAAGCCGGGGAACACGGTTTTGATCAAATCGCGCGGGCGTCATGATCCCGCACGGCACCAGCCATACAGGACGCCGCCGCACCGTCCCGGCCGCGTCCCGCTCGGCGACGGGTGAGCCTCGGCAACCGCTCGCTGCCTCGGTCAGGGGCGTCCGTAGCACGGTGAGTTGATGATGACGGCGAACCCATCGGGCGAGGCGTTCTCGATGTCGAGCTTGTAACCGTCCGGCGTCTCGGCAGCCAGCACTGCGTTGTCGGCACCGACCGTGCGGTCGTCGGTGATCGTGTAGCCGTTGGCCTTCCAGTCCGTGCGGATCCGGTCGATGACCGCCAGGTGGGTGCCACTCGCGGGCGGCGGAAGGTTGAAGACGCCCTGGACGCTGTAGACCGTGTCGCTGTCTCGCCCCGTCGGGTCGCTGCAGGGGCCACCCTGGAACTTCGGGTTCTCCAGCACCGCGCCGGCAGTCGAAGCCATCGCCTCCGCATACTGTTGAATGGCGGCGTTCACGTCAGACTCTGCCTTGGTGCTCACGTCGCCTCCTGAGCAGGCGGACAAGATCAATACGGCAGCGACCATGCCGGCCGCTGCGAGGCGCGAGGTTCCTTTTCGGGTCATTGCCAGTTCTCCGGGGCTGTTCCGCTGGTGGTGGAGACCTTGTTGTAGATGCCTGCGAGCACTCGGGACCGGCGCGAAAGGCTCTCGCTGTTGTCATCCCAGCAGTCGGTGTGCCCTGCAGTATCCGCCTTGTTCTCGACGAATTCGAGCAAGGGCGGAGCTGTCCACCACCGAGTTGCCGGAATCCAGAGGGGCCCTGTCATTACCTGTTTCGGCAGACCCTCCCGCTCGCCCGATCCGCCCGCTTTGCTGGGTGACGTGACTACCGAGAAGGAACCCTCCGGCGCGCAGAAGATGTTCGGCGATTTCGCGCCTGCCCTCGTCGCCTACACCGACGACGTGCTGTTCGGGCAGGTGTGGGAGCGCCCGGAGCTGTCGAAGCGCGACCGCAGCCTGATCACCGTCGCGGCGTTGCTGACCGCCGGCAACACCGAACAGCTCACGTTCCACCTGGCCTTCGCCAAGCAGAACGGTCTCACCGAGACCGAGCTCAAGGACGCCATCACCCACCTGGCCTTCTACGCCGGCTGGCCCAAGGCGATGTCCGCGATGGCCGTCGCCAAGCAGGTCTTCGAGTCTTAGGAGGAATGTCGTGGAACTCCAGCACGTCAACGCCACCGTCAAGACGCCCGCGACCGCGTTCACCGGCGATGTCTACATGACCCCGATCGTCAGCGGCACCGGCCCGTCGCGGATGACCGTCGCGCTCGTCCGGTTCACCCCGGGCGCGCATACCAACTGGCACGCGCACGCCGTCGGGCAGACCCTGCACGTCGCCGAGGGCGTCGCCCTGGTCGGCACCCGTGACGGCCAGGTGGTCCGGGCCCGCGCCGGTGACACCGTGATCTGCCCGCCCGGCGAGGAGCACTGGCACGGCGCGCCCGAGGACACCTTCATGAGCCATCTCGCGATGCTCGAGGCCATGCCCGACGGCGGCGACCCGACCACCTGGCTCGAACCGGTCAGCGACGAGCTGTACCAGGCGGCCAACTCTTGACATCTCTCCCAGCTGAAGCAGGGGGGATTCCACCCTCGCGGGTTGACAACGACATCATCGAGAACGACACGCACGAGGTCGAGGGCGCCGTGCCACTGGTTCGAGTCCCCGGCGAAGGAGCCGCGGCTCGAGTACTGCCAGAAGGACCAGTTGGGTGCTCCCGCCGGCAGCGCGCCGGGGGTGCTCGCGTACCAGGCCAGCCACAGCGGCGAATTCCCCCAGAAGCCCGCGTAGTTGCCGGTGCACCTCTGCCACCAGTCGGTCGTGGTGTAGATGACCGGCCACCGGCCAGTACGGGCCTGGTACCGGTTCAGGAACGCGGCGATCCAGTTGCGCATGTCGGTCGTGGTCAACCCGTAGCAGGAGTTCGAGCCGGTGTACGGGTTGTACTCGATGTCGAGCGCACCGGGCAGTGTCTTGCCATCGGCGGACCAGCCGCCGCCGTGCCCGATGAAGAAGTCGGCCTGCGCCGAGCCGCTCGATCGGCTCGGAAGAGCAAAGTGGTACGCGCCGCGGATCATGCCGACGTTGTACGAGCCGTTGTACTGCTGCACGAAGTAGGGGTTCATGTAGGTGCCACCCTCGGTGGCCTTGACGTAGGCAATCCTGGAGCCGGCGTTCCACTGCGCCTGCCGGTTCACGTTCCCCTGATGGCTGGCGACATCTTGGCCGTACGTGACCGTGGCGGCGCTGGCGGGCGTCGCCACGGTGAGTCTCACCGCGAGGCATACGACCGTGATGACGCCGGCGAGTCGATATCGGGGTGCACAGAATCAACCTCCACGGTAGGTGATCCTTGAAGTGCAGCAGCAACATCGGGTTGGCGAAAAGCAAGAACGCGACACCCGCGAGTGACCCCCGATCAGGTGTCACCAGCGTCGGCGTAGGCGTGTTCAGCCGTCTCTGCCCGGCGTCCGCAGCCGGAGAAACTCAGCGAAGCGTCTCGGGAAGGGGCGTTTCCCGTGGTCTGCGGACCATCTTCAACACGTAATGGACCATGGTGAGGGTGACGTGACCGTGCATCGGCTGCGCTGTCACCCATTCGTGGATCTCCGCGGCGCCGTCGCCGGTCCGCAGGAGAGCGCGTTTCTCGATGAGGCGGAAATCGGGGCCGGTCAGGCCCTGCGGCGGTGAGCCGGAAGCCATGTCGGAACTGCGAATCACGTGGTGTTCCGGAGGAGTGATGTCTTCGCCGTCGACCATGGGTTCCTCCACGTCTCGCCGATCGTGGATCCAGGCTAGGACTGCTGCAGGCCGCGTGGGCATGACCGATGGCGGCGGTGACCTGACATGAATCAGGTCAGGTTTCGGCCAGGGGCGACGGGGTGCTTAGCTCTTGCCGGTGGCCCTGCATGTCGTCGTCGTCGACCCGCTTCCCCTGTACGGGATCGGAGCGGCGACCGTGCTGTCCGCCGCCGGCCATCGCGTGGACCGGGTGGCCGATGCGCTCGCCTGGCCTCGGACCAACGAGCGAGCCCTCGTACTCCTGACTCTTTCGTCCCGGTACGCGTGGGACGTCCTCGGCGAACTCAGTGGTGCCGGGGGATGCAAGGTGGTAGCCGTGGTCGACGAGGGCACGCACGCCGGTGTCCGGGCGGTCCGGGCCGGCGCCACATCGGTGCTGGCCCGGACCGCGGAACCGGAGGTGCTGCTGCGGACGGTGGAAGCTACGGCGTACGGTCAGTCCGTGCTCCCCACCGGGCTGCTTGCTGCCTTGACTGGTGCGTCGGCGGATGCGGTACGGCCGTCAGCAGAGCGGCTGTCCTGGTTGCGTCAGCTGTCGAACGGGACGACGGTGGCGGACCTGGCGCGTCAGGCCGGCTACTCCGAGCGCGCCATGTTCCGGCTGTTGAAGGCCCTCTATACCGACCTCGGGACGCGGACGCGCATGCAGGCGGTGATGCGGGCGCAGGAGCTCGGCTGGCTGCCCGGCGGGAACGGGTCCAGCGCGGGCTGAGTCAGGATGTGGTGCGCGGCGGGGTCGTCAGCATCGGCTCCATGACCGGCCGTAAGGAGCCCTCCGCCTGATCGTTCAGGTGACGGAGCAAGGCCAGGACGCGGTCGCGCCGGCCCTTCGCGCGTCGTTGGCTGTGCTGCTCCGCGGCGGTGAAGTCGTCGGTGGCCGGTTGGAGCACGTCCGGGTCGAACGAGACCTGGTCGTGCGCTACCACGGCGTCGAGCAGCAGGCCGCACCGGGCGAGACCTCGCATGGCGTAGGAGCCGAAGTCCTGGCCGTCCTCCCGGATCCGATCAGAGGCCTCCTCGAAAAGGGCCTTGAACAGCGGGCCGGCCGCCGAAGGCAGCAGCATCAGCTGTGTCACGACGGCGCGCAGAGCCAGCACCATCAGTTGCTGTCCCCGTCCGCGGTAGCGGTCGGCGTGCTCGATGTGCCGCAGCGCTTCGTCCAGGTCGCCGATGCGCAGCTGGGCCTGGCCCAGGGTGAGGCAGGCCGCGACGATGGCGCGGGGATCGCCGGCCTGCACTGCTCGTTCGGCGGCGTCGGTAGCAAGGTCGCGGGCCTTGCCGGTGTCGCCATGGGCGAGTGCGATCTCGGCCTGCAGGTCGAGGATGTTCCTGGTCCACCGGTGGTCGCTGTCGGGAGCGAGTCTGAGCAGGTCGGCCAGAGTGGTCTCCGCCTGGGACACCTGGCCGACGTCCAGCTGCCAGCCGACCAGCTCGGCGAGGATCCACGCCGACCGCTCGGGAGAGGAGTCACCGGCGACCGTGAGTGCCTCGTCCGCCCTGGCGAACGCCTGGGTGTACTGGCCCCAATGGCGGTGACACCTTGCCAGGCCGAACAGTGCGGCGGCCTTGAGTGCGGCCTCGCCGGGACCGGCGTGAGCGCGGACGAACTCATAGCTGTTGTACGCGGCCTGGGCCTGGTTCTTCTTCAGGTACAGGTTCGCCTGGTTGGCCAGGATTCGGCGCCGGAGCAGGGGATCGAAGGACTCCGCGAGTTTGAGCGCGATGCCGTAGGACCGATGTGCGTCGTCGAAACGGCCGAGGTCGCCGTAGATGTCGCCGAGTTCGTTCTCGTTGGCCATCTCCAGGAACGGCTCACCGGTCTGTCCGCGAATCCTTTCTCGCTGCGCCAGAAGGAGGAACTTCGCGTTCATGTCGCTCAGGCGATCGCTCAGCTTCTCGATCACCTCGTACGCGACGGTGTGCCGGCCGCTGTCGAGCAGCAACCGGACCCGGACGAAGGCGGGGCGCAGCTGGTCGATCGTGTGCGGCTCGCCTCCCTGGCGCTGCTGCATGCTCTCGTTCTGCCGGTGCTTCATCAGCTCGGCGGCCCGGCGCAGGAAACCGTCGTCGCGGGGCAGGAGCCAGCCGGGGTCCGCCACCGTCAGGTAGTACTGCTGGTCCTCGGTGGCACGGACCAGCGCGCTGGACTCCAGGGCCGCCAGGTCGGCTCGCACCATGCCTTCGTCGGGCGTGCCGGCGAGCACCGCCATCAGCCCGGCCATGTCGACCGGTGTGTCCAGGACGGCCAGCGCTGCGAGAATGTCGCGGCGCTGCGGGCTGATGCTTCTGGTCAGCAGGTCGGCGAGCGTCTGCGGGACGCGTCGCAGGTCTGTTTTGCCGATCGTCCTGACCAGGTCGGTAAGGCTGACCTGGCGTACCGCGTGGGTGATGGTGGCCGCGACCAGGCGGGCACAGTGCGGATTGCCCCGCAGCTGCCGATACAGCGTCACCTGGTCGGCGTCGGAGACCTCGTCGAGGCGAAGCCGCCCATCGACGTTCAGCCTCGCGAGCCATTGCGCGAAGGCGTCCTGGGGCAGCCGTCCCACGCCGATGGGTGGTTCCATATCGGGCCAGATGCCGTAGCCGCGAGCCTCCATCGGCCGGCGGCTGACCAGGATCACGGCCACCCTGTGGCCGGGCTCGGTCGCGAAGGTCTCCATCGCCTCGTCCAGCGGGAAATCAAGATGCCGGGGGCCGCCGGGCAGGCACAAGTTGTCCGCAGAGTCGATGACGATGACGATCCGGCGGTTCTCGCTTGCCTCCAGAGCAGCCCGGAGCTGGCCCGACAGCGTCTGGCCCGTTTCGAGTACGACGGGGCCGAAGCGGTCATTGGTGACGTCGGCGATCAGCTCCCGAACGTCGAGGCGACCCTGCGGCTCGATGGTGTGTGTGGCACAGACCCGGACGTCGCCGAGCTCCTTTTCGACGTGGGCGACAGTGACCTCCACGAGCCGTGACTTGCCGATGCCAGGCGGCCCGGTCACCGCGATGACGCCCCAGGGACCGTCGATCAGCCGCCTGCGCAACGACGCGAAGGTGCTGTCACGATCGAGCAGCGAAGGATCCCGCGGCAAAACCGGTGGCGTAGCCGGGCGCTGTGCCTGCTCGATGGCCTGCCTCAAGCTGGCGGCGGCATAGAAGACGCCCAGCGGGGTGAAGACGATACCGATGAGCCAGCCCAGTCTCTCGATCCAGGGCCACGCGCCATGATCGGGGTCGCCGAAGTAGGCGCCCCACCACCCGTAGCGGATCGCGAGGGCCACGAGCAGCGCCACCGCCGCGACGGAACAGGTGATGATCGTACGAAGCAGGGTCGTGCGCGACCACCGGACACCCATCTCGTCATCATGCCGATGCGCTGATTGCACGGTAAGTGTCCGGATTCGGGGCTGCTGTCACAACGGGCACGCGGGCACTGGACCGGTCCCCGCCGGCCGGTGCGGTCTGGCCGGCGGCGTGCGCCAGGGGGTCGGATTGACCTTTCGCCGCCTGCTGCTCGCCGGGGCGGTCGTGCGGATGGCTCCCCGTCCGTTGACAACCGTGGTGCCTATGAGCGGATGAGGACCTCGCACCGGCACCGGGGCCGCGGTGCTGCTCGCCCATCAGCCCGTGGTGATCGACGACGCCGTCCGGTACGGCGTGGACCTGCAGCTGTCCGGGCACACCCACGGCGGTCAGCTGTGGCCCGGGAAGTACCTCGCCGAGCTGGCCAACCCCACCGTGGCCGGGTTGGAACGCTACGGCGACACCCAGCTCTACGTCAGCCGCGGCACCGGGGCCGGGGCGCTCTCGCTCGTCGCGTCCCAGGTGGCCAGCAGTTCCAGGCCGTCGCCGGAGGGGGTGCCCGGGACGGCGCTGTAGGTCAGCAGCGTCAGGTTGTCGTCTCCGGACAGTTCGAAGCCCTCGTAGGCCAGCTCCAACTCGCCGATGGCCGGGTGGCGGAACCGTCTCGTGCCGTGCCGGTGCACGAACACGTCCTGGGTGGCCCACCAGCCGCGGAACGGTTCGCTGCGCATCGACAGCTCGCCGATCAGGTTCATCAGCTGCTGGTCGTCGGGGTGTTGGGCCGCAGCGATGCGCAGCGCGGCGACGGCCGAGCGGGCCACCTGTGCCCAGTCGGGGTAGAACGCCTGGGCGTGCGGGTCGAGGAAGCTGAACCGCATCGAGTTCACCGGCAGTGCCGGGCTCGCGGCGACCATGGGGGAGTAGAGGGTCAGGCCGAGCGGGTTCGCGGCCAGGATGTCGAAGCGGTGGTTGCGCAGGAACGCCGGCACCCCGGTCATCGAGTCCAGGACGTGGCGCACCGCCGGGCGGATCTCGGGTGCCTTGTCGCGGCGGGTGCGGGCACGGACCGGGGTGGGCCCGGCGGCGCGCGCCAGGTGGTGCAGGTGCGTGGCCTCGGTGTCGTCGAGCCGCAGGGCGCGGGCAACCGCTTCCAGGACGCTGTCGGAGGCGCCGGCGAGGTTGCCGCGCTCGAGCCGGGTGTAGTACTCGACGCTGACCCCGGCCAGGGCGGCGACCTCACCGCGGCGCAGCCCGGCGACCCGGCGGCTGCCGTACGCGGGGATCCCGGCCTGCTCCGGGCTGACCTTCGCCCGGCGGGAGGTGAGGAACGCGCGTACCTCGTCGCGGTTGTCCATGAACCCACCCTAGGCAGCTGATCCGGCGAGAAGGAGTCCCTGCTGGTACCCCTTTGCCTGGTGTCTCCCTGCCGGCCGCGACCGGGGGTTTGCTGGTGACCATGTCACGTTCCACCACCATGCTTCCCCGCGACGGCGACACCGGCGAGGCACAGACTGCCAACGGGTCGCGGGCGTCGCTGGCGGTGGCGATGCTCGGGTTCGCCGTCGTCACCCTGGACACCCAGGTCGTCAACGTGGCGCTGCCCGACATCAGCACGGATCTCGGCGGCAGCCTGTCCGGGCTGCAGTGGGTGGTCACCGGGTACACGCTGATGTTCTCGGCGCTGCTGCTGTTCGCCGGGACGTTCGCCGACCGGATCGGCGCGCGCCGGGCGTACCAAATCGGGATGTTGATCTTTGTGGTGGCCTCCGCGGGGTGCGGTTTCGCGCCGAGTCTCGGCTGGCTGGTGGCGGCGCGGATCGTGCAGGGCATCGGCGCGGCGCTGGTCACCCCGACCTCGCTCGCCCTGATCCGGGCCGCCTACCACGAGCCGGCGGCCCGGGCCCGGGCGATCGCCTACTGGGCGATGGGCGGGTCGATCGCGGCCGCGGCCGGTCCGGTGCTCGGCGGCGCGCTGACCCAGCTGGACTGGCGGTGGATCTTCTTCCTGAACCTGCCGGTCGGCGCGGTCGCCGTGCTGGTGCTGCGCCGGGCCGCCGACTCGCCGCGGACCGTGACGCCGTTCGACGCGACCGGGCAGATCGCCGCGGTGCTCGCCCTCGGCGGGCTGACCTTCGCGGTCATCGAGGGCGGGGAGTTCGGTTATGCCAGCCCGCGGATCCTCACCGCGTTCGGGGTGGCGCTCGTCGCGTCCGCGGTGTTCCTGACCGCGCAGGTGCGGGGCAGGCATCCGATGGTGCCGCTGGACCTGTTCCGGTCCCGGGCGGTCAGCATCTCCCTGGCCGTGGGCTTCATCAACATGGCCGGGTTCTACGGCGTCGTCTTCCTGCAATCGCTGTACTTCCAGCAGCAGCGCGGCGCGTCTCCGCTCGTCACCGGACTGCTGTTCCTGCCGATGACCGGCCTGGTCGCCGCGTTCAACCCGCTGGCTGCCCGCATCGCGGCCCGGTTCGGCCGGGCCGCGACGATCATCGGCGGCCAACTGGTGATGGTCACCGGGCTGCTCGGCCTGGTGCTGCTGCCCGGCGACGCCCCGATCTGGCTGGTCGCCGCGGTCATGGTCCCGGTCGGGGTGGGTGGCTCGTTCACGGTGCCGCCGACCACCGCGCTGATCCTGGACAGTGTCACGCCGCAACGAGCGGGTACTGCCAGCGGAGTGTTCAACACCTTCCGCCAGCTGGGCGGGTCGCTGGGCGTCGCCGGGTTCGGGGCCGTCGTCGCCGCTCAGGCCGACTTCCGCATCGGCCTGCAGATCAGCCTCACGGCCACCGCCGTACTCATCCTGCTCACCGCCGCCGCCAGCCTGCTGCTGCGCGGCGCCTGCACCTGAAAGGACCACCGCCATGCGTGCCACTCCCTACGGCGCCATCGACCGCCGCGCCACCACGTCCCTGATCCGCATCTCGGCGGCCACCGCATGACCACCACCTGGCTGATCACCGGCTGCTCCAGCGGCCTGGGCCGCGCCCTCGCCGCAGCGGTGCTCGCCCGCGGTGACCATGCGGTCGTCACCGCCCGCGACGCGGCCACGGTCGAGGACCTCGCGGACGCGCACCCCGCCACGGCACTCGCGGTGTCGCTGGACGTCACCGACGCCGAGCAGGTCACCGCGGCGGTCCGGCAGGCGCAGGAGCGCTTCGGCGGCGTCGACGTGCTGGTCAACAACGCCGGGTACGGCTATCGCGCGGCCGTCGAGGAAGGCGACGACGCCGACGTGCAGCGGCTGTTCGCGACGAACTTCTTCGGGGCGGTCGCCATGATCAAGGCGGTGCTGCCGGGGATGCGCGCGCGGCGCGGCGGCACGATCCTGAACATCTCCTCGATCGGGGCGCGGCTCTGCCCGCCCGGCTCCGGGTATTACTCCGCGACCAAGGCGGCCCTGGAAGGGATGTCCGGCTCGCTGCGCAAGGAGCTCGCGCCGCTGGGGATCACGGTCACCGCGGTCGAGCCGGGCGCGTTCCGCACCGACTTCGCCGGCCGGTCGCTGACCCAGTCCGCCACGGTCATCGACGACTACGCCGAGACCGCGGGCAAACGCCGCAAGGAACACGACACCGTGCACGGCACCCAGCCCGGCGATCCGGCCAAGGCCGCGCAGGCGCTGATCACCGCGGTCGACTCCGGCCGGGCTCCGGAGTTGCTGCTGCTCGGCTCGGACGCCGTCACCGTCATCGGCCGCACGCTCGACGACCAGCGCGCCGAACTCCAGACGTGGCGGGACCTGAGCGCGGGCACCGACCACACCGGACCGCGCTGAGCTTTCCGAAGGAGACACCGTGACACCCGAACCGATGATGACCGCCTGGACGGACGACGAGCTGACCGCCGTCGGCGACGCCGAGGAGCTGGGGCTCGCGACGCCGCGCGCCGACGGCACGCTGCGGCCGTACGTGACGATGTGGGTGGTCCGCGCCGGTGACGACCTGTACGTCCGCTCGGCCCGCGGCCCCGCCAACGGCTGGTACGTCCGCGCGCTACGCGCCGGCACCGGCCGGATCCGGGCCGGTGGCCTGGAACGCGACGTGACGTTCGCCGAACCCGCGAGCCCGGACGTCCACCCGGGCATCGACGCCGCCTACCACAGCAAATACCACCGTTACGGGCCCGCCATCGTCGGTTCCGTCGTAGGGGACCAGGCCCGTGACGTCACCATCCGACTGCTTCCCGGCAACTGAAAGGACACCCTCATGCCCACCGTCCCGAACCTGACCCTGAACAACGGCGTCGAGATCCCCGCCATCGGCCTCGGCGTCTTCCAGACCCCGCCCGACGAGACCCGCGCCGCCGTGCAGGCCGCGCTGTCGAGCGGCTACCGGCACATCGACACCGCCGCCGCGTACGGCAACGAGCGCGAGGTCGGCGAGGCCATCGTCTCCTCCGGTGTCGACCGCTCCGAGGTCTTCATCGAGACCAAGATCTGGATCAGCGACTACGGGTACGACGCGACGCTGCACGGCTTCGACAAGAGCGCCGCGAAGCTCGGCGTCGACCAGGTCGACCTGCTGATCCTGCACCAGGCGCTGCCGTCGGACTTCGACAAGACCCTGGACGCCTACCGCGCGCTGGAGAAGCTCTACGCCGACGGCAAGGTCCGCGCCATCGGGGTCAGCAACTTCATGGTCGATCACCTGACCGCGCTGCTGGAGAAGGCGACGGTGGTGCCGGCGGTGAATCAGATCGAGGTGCACCCGTACTTCGCCCAGCGCGAGGTGCAGGACCTCGGCGCGAAGCACCACATCCTGACGCAGGCGTGGTCGCCGATCGGTGGCATCACGTTCTACCGCGACAGCGAGCACACCAGCACCCTGCAGGACCCGGTGATCGGCGAGATCGCGCAGGCACACGGCAAGTCCCCGGCGCAGGTGATGCTGCGCTGGCACCTGCAGCAGGGCCGCCAGGTGATCCCGAAGTCCACCAAGCCGGCGCGGATCGCCGAGAACTTCGCCGTCTTCGACTTCGACCTGAGCGCCGAGCAGCTCGCCACGATCGACGCGCTGGACACCGGCAAGCGCGGCGGCCCCGAGCCGGCGGCGATCACCCTGGCGAACTTCGGCCGTGAGATCCCCGAAGCCTGACCTCGTGAAGGAGCATCATGCGTACCGCGACACTCGGTGACCTCGAGGTCTCCCGGATCGGCCTGGGTGCGATGGGCATGTCGCACGGGTACACCGGCGCCGGCAGCGACGACGCCGAATCGATCCGCACCATCCACCGCGCCATTGGCTGGGTGGCGGTTCAGCAAGCCTGTCGAGGCGACTCCATCGCGCCGCTGTTGGCGGCGCCGCCGCCCGCATTGCCAACCCGCTCAACGGCGTAACCATTTCGACCACTTACCTTGCGATCTCCGACCACAATTTCGACCGGGCGGAGGAGATCGCCCGGTCAGGTGACCGGGACGCGCCCAGTGTTGATTTGGCGGAGTTGGCGGCCGCCGCTGCATTAATCGGCGACTGGCAAAGGGCGCTGAGACTCTGTCAGGAAGCGATTAAGTTAGTCGACTCGGAGCTTGAGCCGTGGTACCACATCACTGCCGTCACACTGATCCCTGCAATGGTTCGCCAGAATATGCTGCCCATCGTGGTCGCTTTGGCCGCCAGGATCACCGACCAGCACATGCGCGTGTGGTCAGTCGCTGAGGTGACTACAGACCTCGCGCAGCGCCGCCTTGCGGTAGCCGCCGCCCTGCGAGTCTCCGATTGGTCACCAATCTGGGCGCCGATGATCTCGCCTGGCGGGACCAAACCGCCGGAGTTTCGATCGGAGCTGCGGCCCTGGCCGGATCGCGTCCTTGCCGCCTGCGCACCTGAGGCGGTGAAGGCCATCGCTGAGGAGATACATCTCCTGATGGAACGACCCAGCTGAGCACAGTGTGGTTTTGTCGGTGACCTCGAGAGCCACGTGTCACTGACCAGCAGCGCCGGCCCGCGGCGACCCAGCGTGGTGTTCCTGAGTTTCCGGCCACCAGAGTTGCCGCAGGTCACCTCGTTGCCCCGGGCGCGGGGTGGCGCTCGAACTCAGCGACATTGACCTTGCCGGGTGGCGCTCGCGGTGGCCGATATTCGGCGCTCGTTGTCGCATGCGTAATCACTCCGGCGCATAAGTCCATCATGGCCCCTGTTATCCCGGGAAATCCTGGCTGGTGGTGTGCTGTCGCACCGCAGGTGTCCCGGGACTGGGGGTGCTGTGGTCACCGGCGAGGGTGGCTGACGCGTGGCGTTCCCGGCTGTCAAGAGGGTCGGGTGTGGTTCCCGGAACGGGGGGTATTCGATACGTGTCGTTGATCCATCACGCTGCCGCTGGCCTGCGGCCGAGTTCCCGCAACGTAGGCGGCTGGTTGCTTGAGTTGGGCGCGGCATTGGAAGATTCCGCTAGTTCTACATCGAACTTCGGCTGGAAGCTGTGCTTAACGCTGAGTGGCTGGTTACGTCATGCCGGAGGTCGCGGGCCGGAGGAAGCACCTTTGCCGTGACGCGGGCGCGCTGACGATCGATATCCGAGGCTCAGGTTGATGCATCCTGTGCAGCAGCCTTTTCGAGGGCGTCAAAGATGTCCGAGTCGACTGCTTGCTGCCAGGGAGGGAGCTGATCCCAGTCGGCGACATATGATGGCTTGGGGTCTGTGAATGCGCGGTAGATCTGCGCGGTCCAGCAAAGGGCCACGAATCGGCCGCGCTGGTCGCGGCTGAGCTTCGCCACGGCACCATCGCTCATGTCTATGAACGCCAAGACTTGGCCGCAGACCGCGGCGGCGGCGCTGCGCTCCCACTCCGGAGTTTCCTCCCACGGCGCCACATAGCCAGGCTTCGGTTCACCTGGAAAGTGGCGCCGTACACCCTCGATCCATGCCTCGCGGAACAAACGGCCATGGTCGATCATCAGCAATCCTCCGGTGGGTAGGTCGATCAGGCGGAAGTAAGGACTCCCGTGATCCGCTCGTCGAGAGCGACGATACGAGGTTCACTTCCGAGGGGGTGTAGCTGCGTTTGCAGCGACTGGAGTCTCCGGCCGAGAAAGCCGGGCGAACAGGACTGTTCCGCGATGTCGACTGCGGCGTGGCCGTGCTGCAGTACCTCGTCCGCATCACGTCTGCGCACGCCCACCACTCCAAGATCGACCAGAAGGCTGCCTCGTCGGCGCGGCGAGATGCTTCGCGTGAAGGCTGCGGCCAGCGCGCCAGCCGCGAGTTCAGACTGCCCGAGCGTCAGGTGGCAGGCGCCGCGTTCTTCATCGAGGCGGCTTCCGTCGAAGCGGAGCCAGCCGCCGGGATTGATCAGATCTCGTGCTCCGGTGATGGGTTCGGCAAGCGACCAGGCCCGTTTGAAGCCATCCACGTCATGCAGAGCTGCGGCCGCATGAGCTTGGACAGAGGCAACCCAGTAGCGGGTTGCCAGTTGGCCATCCCCGCGGGCGGCTACGCGGCCGGCAGCGTAAAGGATTTTCGCGGCTTGGTCGTACTGCTGGTCATACAGGCTGACGTACCCGCTGCGGGTAAGCGCGCATGCCCACTGGTCGTACGCGCCGGCTTCCTTGGCCGCAGAGGCGGCCAGGTTGTAGCAGTGGGTGGCGTCGGCATAGAGGTCGCTGTCAAAGAAGATCTCGCCGGTGAGCTGAAACAGTTCGCTCGCCAAGGTGCACAACTGGCGATGCTCGGCCTCGGACCTGGCGTTGTCCAAGCGGTCGATGAGCACGTGGAGTTGGTCCTGGGCGAGCGGATAGACGAGGTGCTTGGTCGCGGATAGGCCGAAGACCTGCCAGAGGTGGGTGTTGAAGTCGCGGAGCTCCTGCAGGTCTGCGGATCGTCGAATCGCGTATGGGTTATCGGACTCCGCGACCGGGGGAACACAGATCAGCGTTCCAGCGAGACCGAGAAGGCGAAGTAGATCGCGGCGGTACATGGCGAAGACACCCGTCGTGTGTGAAGCGGCCACGATTGCGCCGGGCACGGCGATCGCGGAAGCGGCGGTGGAAGGCGCATCGCCATCATGGCTCAGCAGCTCGGTGAGCATCTCAGGGGTCACCTGAAGCGCCTTGCTGAGGCGGTCCCGGGTTTGGGGTTGCGGCGCGGTCTCGCCTCGCTCGATACGTCCGATCGTGGTGCGGTCGGACGCGATCAGAGTCGCAAGTCGTTCTTGACTCAAGCCCACTTCCTCGCGGCGCCGAATCAAACGGCTTCGTCGCGATGCCATGAGCACCTCCGCTAAACCTGGTCGTCGCCAAGCCTACGGGACGACTGAACCTCGAGCGGGTGCGCCGCAGAGATGCATCACAGATGCCTCCCTCGCGCCGTGTTCTATGGACGCTCGTATCGCTTTGCTAGAGGGGTCCTCAAGGCCTTCTTACCGGACGTTGGAGTGAGAATGACTCTTTCGATGTTGCTCGACGAGGCCACGGTCAGCGACATGATGACCGCCTGGCCGACCAAGCCGGCGCTCCACACGCCGCCCGACGACAGCCGCCTTCCCCGCATCGTCAACGCGGACCTCATCAACGGCTACCTCGACACCGGTACCGCACCTGCAGAGCAGCTCATCGTGATCAAGGACGGGGCGGCGCTGCACTCCCGGGCGTACACGACCGACGGCTACCTCGACCCCGGCAAAGTCGCGAAGTGGCGCGGCCGGGGCTACACCATCCAACTGCGCAACCTGCACCGATGGTGTCCCACAGTGCACGCGATCTGCTCCGCGATCCAGGACGAGACCGGCTACGGCACCTACGCCACAGGCTTTGTCACCCCAGCCGGCGGACAAGGTCTACATCACCACTGGGACCAGAACATGGGCTTGGTCTACCAGCTCGCCGGACGCAAGACCTGGCAGATCTGGGAGCCGGGGGTCGAAGAACCGCACCGCGAGCAGTTCGCGTCCAACACCGAGCCGGGTAGCGACGTCCTCGACCGCATGAAATCGATGCGGCCTGACTTCGAGTTCGACCTCGGCCCCGGACAGATCCTGATGCTCCCGCGCGGCTGGATGCACAACCCGCACGCGCGTGGTCAGACCGAGGAAAGCGTCCACGTGACCTTCGTGGCCCGCGAGCGCACCGGCTACTGGATCGCCGGACAACTGGCCCAGACCGCGCTGAGCTCAACCCCGCTGCGGCGAGTCATCCCGCCTGCCGGCGTCGTCGACCCCACCGCCTTCGCCGATCAGGTCGCCGAGGCGCGCGACCTGCTGACGGACTGGCTGGCCCGCGCCGACGTCAGCACTCTGGCCGCTGAACTGCTCCAGCACGCTCGCACCGAACCGAACGTGGACTACATCTCCCACGCACCTAGCCAGGTCGGCCACCGTCCATCGGTTCGTTGATCAGGGATTTCCCCGGCGCATCCGGCGCCGGCGATCCATACACCCCAAGGAGTAATCGTGACCCTCGCGACCACGTTGCCGGTTCAGGCCGACAACGACCCCCAGTCCCTCGTCGATCCGGAGACCTTCGACAAGCTAGCCCTGCATTTCGCTGCCGAGCAGGAGGTCACCAAGACCTACGCCCGGCGGGCCGTCGGGCAGATGTTGCTCATGCTGAAGGCCCACGCTGACTCGAAGCACGACCCCGACTTCGGTCGGCTGCTGCCAGACGGCCGGTCCTACCGCGTCGTCCCGACCGAGCCGGTCGACGCGGCCTGGCACGTGTCGCTGCAACACACCGAGCCGTACGCCGCCGCCTGCGAACAGATCGCGGGAGGATTCGTCCACCACGTGCCGATCCTGACCGAGGGCATGGCGGACGGCTCCTCGATGGAGTACACCCGCCAGGCACTTGAGGCGACCGGCTACTACATCGACCCCGAGTTCTGGGACGGCGAGGCGAAGTCCTGCTGCCCGCCGAACCCGGGGATCTGAAAGGGCTACCTGATCAATGCGCATCGACTGGACCGCTTTGCCTGAGTCCGTCACGACAGAGGTAGCCGAGCGCGTCGGCGGACTCCACGTCGCCCCCGCCACGACCGGTGACCACGCGGAGATAGCCGCAACCGTTACCGGCACCAACGGGAAGGTGTTCGTCAAGGCGGCCCACACCGATTTTGGTGTCCGGTCACTGCGCTTCGAGCTGCGGGTGAGCGAGGCCGTCAGCGGGCCTCACTCACCCGCGGTCGTCTGGCACTTCGAGGCGGCCGGGTGGCTGGTGGTGGGTTTCGAACACTGCGAAGGCCCGCACGCCGACCTGTCCCCGGGAAGCCCCGACCTGGCCCTTCTTGAGGATGTGCTGGCGGTACTCGGAGAGACACCGGCACCTGATGCGCCGCTGTTCAGTCCAAAGGCGCGGCTCGGGTTCGAGCACCCGTCAATGGACGGCGACACGCTCGTGCACACCGACCTCGGCCCGGCCAACCTGATCGTGACACCGAACGGCCTCCGGATCGTCGACTGGGCCATGGCAACCAAAGCCGCGCCGTGGGTCGAGCTGGCCATGCTCACCCCGTGGCTGATCAGCGCCGGCCACACCCCGGAGCAGGCCGATCAGTGGCTGGCCCGCCATCGCGTGTGGCAGTCGACCGATCCTGAGGTCTTGGACTATTTCGCGACGAGGAACGCGGAGAAGTGGGCGTCGAAGGCGGCCGGATCAACCGCGGCCTGGATGCATGACCTCGCGGGCTGGACGTCCCAATGGTCGGCGTTTCGCAACTGAACCAGCCACCTCGCCGATCGACATTGGCGGGTCGCGGTCCGCACCGCCACCACCGACCGGGCCCTGGTCATGGAGATCACCGACACCGGCGTCGGCATCGACCCCGAGAATCAGAAGAAGATCTTCGACCGCTTCTGGCGTACGGATGAATCCCGCGGCCGTGCGACCGGCGGCAGCGGGCTGGGGCTGGCCGTCGTTCGCAAACCGACCGAGGCCCACGGTGGCGAGGTCATTGAGACCAGCCGGCCCGGCATGAGCCCCGATCACGTCTCCCGTGCGAGCTGGTGCGTGGAGCGTTGCCAGCCGCGATCAACAACTACTGGATCTCGCTTGCGGTGCTGGCGCAAACCGCGCACCTGGTGCCGGCTGGGCTGATCGGCCCTAACGGCGCCCGCCCTGGTGTTGCCTTTCCTGCTGTCCCTCGAGGCCTGGCCCGGCTGGTATGCAGGATGGGGACCGTCATCACGCTTGTCCTGGCGACGGCCATCCCGCTGGCCATCTTCGGGGCACGTCACCGCCGGCCCGCCCGGCTGCGGTCACGCCGCGGGTGAGCGTCGCCCCGTCCTCAGCCGTGCTCATCAGCGTGGCGACAGGCCCTCAACGGCCGGTGGAGCCGTCGATCTGTTCGCGGAGGATGTCGGCGTGGCCGGCGTGGCGTCCGATTTCCTCGATCATGTGGACCAGGACCCAGCGCTGTGACGGTGGTAAGGCGCCTCGGCCCGGGGGCCGGGGTGCCGGCTGGGTGAGGTCGGTCCAGGTCTCGACGACCCGGTTCGCCTGCGCGATGGTGGCTTGGTAGCCGGCGACCAGGCTGGTGACGGTCTCGTCCCGGGTGGCGCCGGCCGGCACCCCGAACATCGCAGCGCGAACACCGCGATCTCCGAGCGGAGCGGATACCCCGCAGAATGCACTCCGAGCGCTGCGTTGACCACCGCGACGAGATACCAGAGCGGCACGAACACCACTGCCGCGGACGGTCCGGGCATCAGCAGCGAACCCAGCACCATCGACCCGGTCAGGAGTAGTAGTCCGGCCGCCAGGAACTTCGGCAGGCGTGGCATCAGGCGGTGATCTTCATGTGGCTCACGAGCCCGTCCTCGACCCGGAAGACGAAATGGCTCGGTCCGTTGAAACCGTCGCTGCCCACCGTCGCCGCCACCACATACCGTCCGCTGTCCTGCTGCACCCCGGTGATGTCGAAGGTGGCGTACGCGCCGATGTTCTCCCGATCGCTCCATCCGCGGATCGCCTCGTGACCTCGAAACTGCCGGCCCCAGTCATCGAGCACCGCATCAGCACTGAAGGTGGTCGTGCGGATCGCAACACACAGCTTGCGGCAGCATCCGGACTCCGTTCAAACGGCGCCGCCACTGGCCGAAACGTTCCGGCTGGCAGAGGAAGGTCAACCGGGCTCACGGCCGGATCGTGCCATCGGCGAACGCGCCGACGCGACCCTCAAGACCTGGAAGATCCTGACGGAACTCCGCTGCAGCCCGCACCGGGCAACCCCGATCGTGCAGGCCATCTTCGTCCTGCACCTGCACCGTCACGATGAAAAGGCTCATCGGTCCCGAACTGTCAAAAATATTTCATTCAGATGCTGCGTATCGGGCTTCAATTAACTCACGGAGCTCGCGGAACGCCTCGACCCTACGGAAATTATCCGGCCACCCGAACGCTCGGTAGAGCTGCTGAGTGTATTGAATGTCCAGGTCGCTATCCCAGTCGGGATCGCTTTGCATCATGATTTCCTCCTTGCTCACCTCCTCGTCCGGTTCTCCCGGATGCATTCCCACCGCTCCGAGCTCCACCATTTCCATGTGCGGTATGGGGATGAGCTCAAGATTCCGGTATTTTTTCTTCAACTCTTCGAAATATTCTTTGATGTCCTGAATGATTGGTTCATTTCCACCTCGGATCTCTACTTCGATGACCTTGCCATGCAATACGTCGAGAAAAAGAGTTCGGCCCCCGCTCTCGCGGCCCTCAGAAAAAATGAAGACGTGGTCGGGAACGGATTCATCGCCTCCGTCGGATACGTACTCCCAGAGGTATTCACTCTCCGTGAGAATTTCGCTGTCGAACGTGGTGTAGTCGAGCAGGCATGATTTGTAGTGGATTTGTCCCAGGCTGTCCTCGTGGCTATCGAAGCTGCGGAGGTACGGGAGGTTTCTCAGAACCTCAATGACAAGATCGGACTTTAAGCCGGCACAGTTCTCGGGTGTGTAACTGGGCCACCCTCCCGGTGGCGGCATCTCGAGACCGGCGGAGTCGCGGTGCAGAGTCGTCAGAAAGGTTAGGAATTCCAGGACGACGGCGCCTATCTCGGAGGCCGAGTAAACCGGAGATTTTCCTGCGTCAGGCATTTCGTATCCTTTATGATGGCAAATTATCGCGTGAGCGATGTGGATCTTAACAGGCGCGGGTAACCACAAATGGTCAATGCCGACAGCCCAGGGCGGCAGCAGGAGGCCCCGCAGTGGAACGTCCATGCCCGGCGCTCACAAGAACCGCCGCCGAAGAAGCGAAGCGCCCGGCTGCGAAGATTCCGGCGTTTCGCCGAACGGCCGGCCCTCCGGGGACCCGAGGAGAGGGCTTTGCCGTGACCCGCGTCGCCGTTCGGCCGCGTGCGGCATCGGGGTCGCCGAGCTTGTAACGTGTCCGGGGCGAGCGTCCATCGGCGATCATGTCTAGGTGAGCCAATACTTCCAGGCCGGTGACCTGGTCTTGTGGAACCCTTCCAATCGCGTCGCGGAGCTCTTCTTCCGTACCAGCGAGGCGGTCGCCCCCGTAGTGGGACTAGAGACCGGGATCGGGCCGGTGATGGCAGACGAGTACGAGATCGACCTCGATGCCTTCATCGTGTTCGTTGACGCACTCGTGCATCAGTACCTCTCGTCCAGCCATGCGATCCTCAGATCGTTGTTGGAGGGCTTCACCGCCACCGCGCTCGTCATGGTCCACCGCGCCGGGCACAACGTTCCGGCGTTGGCGGTCACTCCCGCGCTCGACACGCGCGACGTCTCGGTCGGGCCCATCGGCATCTCGCCTCTCGGCGATGCCGAACGGTTGCGGGCCCTTGCCGAGGAGCACGCCCAAGACATGCCGGTCTGAGCCGCGGACCTCTGGCGAGAAAATGCGTCACGATGGGTGAGCATCCGGAGGGAGTAGAGCTGCCCTCAAAGCAGAACTCGTGACAGTTGAACAGGCGGTCTCACCAGTAGCGAGGGCAGATGGCGGTGCGGTGGGGTGGCGAATCCGCTGGTGCGATCGGCGGGGGCTTGGCTACGCTGCGCCGCAATGGCGAACCTGGTGCATCTCACTGCCGCAGACCGGGCGCGGCGAATCGTCCGCTCCGGCGTTGCCGCACGCAGTCCCGGCGCAGACGGTGAACGGGGCGTCTACTGCATGCCGGTGCTCACCTCCTACACCCTCACCCACCAGTGGGTACGCGAGCTGCGGCGCTGGCACCCGGGCGTGCTCGCCGCCGTCGACTTGCGCATTTCCGACGACGAGCCGGTCCTGGTCGGCCGGTACAACCGGGAGCCGGAGCGCTGCCCGGCTGCGCGGGCCGTTGCCTTGGTGCGCGAGGCAGCTGATCCGCGTGGTTTCGAGATCTTCGTGCCCCGTGCGATCTCGGCCGGCGACGTGCGTCGAGTCCGAAGCGTGGCGCAGGGCATCGGCTGGCGGCACAAACCGGACGCGCACGGCGTCCGGCCGTGTACCTGTCCGGCCTGCATGCAACCCGGCACCCCCAAGGCGGCCCGGCTGCGTCGCCGTCTGCCGGACGAGGACTTCCGGTCCCGGAGGACCAAGCCTGAGCTGATGGCGCAGCTGCGCGGCGCGGTGACGGTGGAGGATGTCTGTGACGCGCTGTGGGGCCTCGGCGCGCGCAGCCGGGGCGGCGCCGAAGAGCTCGAGTTCCTCGCCGACCACCCCGACCCGGACGTACGCGAGCTGCTCTACGACGTGCTGGAGTCCTATCGCGGCAAGCCCGCCCGCGAGTTACGGGCCCGGCTGCTGAGCAACGCCGACTGGCTCTGACCCACCACGACGTCCGCGCCGGCCCGCCCTGGCCGCACCTAAATCAATTCCTGACTCCCCGCGCCGGACCGGGATCATGGTGCGCGGCTCGCCGCGAGCAGGTAAGCGTAAATTCGAGTTCGATGACATAGCGTAGGCAGGTCGGCCTTACAGAGTCGAGAATTCGCGACAGTTGGATAGGTGCTCTCACCAGTAAGACGGCCCTGAGGGAGGCCCGAGCAGTGGACGGACAGATCAGCGTCCGTCTTAGAGGGTGATCTGCAGCCTCTCCGGGAGGGGCGCACCGCGCTGACGCTGCTGGGTAGGCCAGCGCCCGGGCACCGGAGTCGGCCTGCGCAGGCCTGACCTGATCGCAGGCGCAGATGGCCTCCCCGTCTGCAGGCGGGGAGACCTTCTTCCCGTCGCGATCATGCGGTCCGGACAGTGGGGCTGCGGTCCAGGGCGGCAGACTATGCCGATATCGGCAGGCATCGTTAGCGGTCATATGGTCGAACGGCTACTCGGTGGCCTTGGGGTGTGCGGGGCCGGCGTGCATGACGATGACGCGGTGGTCGTCGGCGTCGACGAGGTACCAGATCCGGCCGGCGCCGGTGACCTCGTACTGCCATTGCGGTAGGACCTTGCCCTTGTACTCGCCGGTGCCCAACCGCTTGCCGCGCAGCCGGTGCTGCCGCTCGGTCTCGGTCGCCGGGGCCGGGTCGGTGCGTAGGACCTGGTGGGCGCGGGCCACGTTGTTCGGCGCCTGGCGTTCGAGTTCGGGCCAGCCGGTGCGGGCCTCGCGGGTGCCGCAGAGGATCTCCCACTCGCCCGGCCCGACCGGCGGTGGGATCGGTCCGCCGCGCTGCAGGTTCACTAGGGTGCTCCCGGTGCGCTGATCACGCCGTAGTCCCCGGCGGGCTGGGTCAGCACCCGGACCAGGTTCGGGTCGGCGTAGACCTCGGCGGAGTTCTTCCACGCCGTGATCACGGTGGTCACCGGTGCCAGGTTCTCCAGGTCCGCGGCCGCGCGGATGGTGCCGGCCAGCTCGCCGGCGAACTCGCGCAGGTCGTCGTCGTCCAGGAACCGCGACCAGGGGAACGTGGCGGTCATGACCCGGCGCAGCTGCACGTCGGTGAACGCGTCCAAGTCGCGCAGCAGTTCGGCGAGCAACACCGCGGCGGTCGCCACGATGGCCTGCTCTCGCTCGTAGCGGTCCGCGGTGGTCAGCATCAGATCAGCGTCCTCACCGCGCCGGCGCAGCCGCACCGCGCTGGTCCGGGATGCGGTGAGCCCGGCCAGGGTGTCCTTCGGTTTGTTGATCAGGTCCGAGAAGTTCGTCTCGTCCATAGGAGGCATACCTTCAAAGTAGTTTCAAAGAACGGCGTAGTCCAGCGGACGCACCCGCTGTTCACCCTCCGGCCTGCCTCCGTCCGTCGGTCGCCGTGCGGGGAGAATATGCCGCCCATGACAGTCGACCCGTCCCCGCCGGGCATCAAGGCCTACCTGACCACCGCGGCGGCCGCGGACGCAGGCGCCCCCGGCTGAGGGGACTGCGGGTCGGCGGCATCCCGATATCGGGTCACCGGCTGCGAACGGTCAGTCGGTGGCTGGGATCCGCTCGACCAGCAGGGTGCTCACGTCGGCGGTGACACGTACGTCGTACCGGTTAGTGGCTTTTGCCCAACCGGCGTCCCGGAGGGTGGTGCCGGCCTTGACCCCGCGCCGGGCCTTGCCGCCGACCGTGGCCAGGCCGGCGCCCTTGCCCAGCCGGACCCGCACCGGGGCGTGCGCCTCGGTGCGGACGGTCAGCTCACCGACCGCGCCGGTGACCGAGATCGGAACCGTGCCCTTGGGTTCGGGCAACCGCAGCACGCCTCGGGACACTCCGGCCACCAGTTCGGCGCCGATCAGGCCACCGGCCCGCGAGTCCACGTCGAGTTCGGCGGTCCCGCCGGTCAGCTTCAGCGTCCAGCGGACCTTGGAACTGAGCACCACCTCGGCACCGGCCGTGCCGGTCGCTGCGGGAACCAGCGTGAGCTGCGTGCCGTCGCCGGTCTCGGTCATCTGGACCGAGGAGCTCGGGTCGAGCGGGGCGATGTTGTACAGCGACTCACCCAGATCGGCGGTGCGGATCCGCAGCGTCGTCGCCGGTCCGGCGATCTCGAGTCGTCGCTGCGTGATGGTGCTGAGCGGGGCGGTCAACGGCGTAACCGTCTGGACGACGTCGGAAGGCTGCGCGGCAGCGGTCGAACGCGGCGTGGGCGTCCGGTAGGCCTCGGTCTGCCCCAGGACCACTCCCACGGTCAGCGACACGATCGACGCCGTGCACAGCAGCAGCCGCCACGGCTTGCGGATCTGCTGCTCGTAGATGAGGACGACCCGTCCCGCGGCCCGCGGCGGCGGCGGACGGCGCTGTCCCGGGGCCGCGGTGATGACGGGCAGTTGCTCCGTGGGCTCGTTGGCGAACGAGACCCGGGGCGGTGGGTTGCCGGGGGACCGGGTGCAGGCAGGTGGGGCACTGACCGGACGCCCCGCGAACGGCATTTCCTCCGTGAACGTGCTGGGCGGCAGGGGAGGGGCATTACCGGTCAACGGGACCGAGGGAGTCGGGCCGGTCGGCGGGCGGCCGCTGAACGGGACGGTGGGTCGGCCCGACGCCGGCGTGCCGGTGAAGAAGCGCGCCCTGAAACCCGCGTGCCCCTTCACCGACGACGCCTTGTCGCTCTGCTCGCTCACCTGCCGCCTCCGCTCGCCCGGAGGTAACCCGGACACCACGAAAGTACGGGTGTCAGACCCGTTTCAGATCGATGAACATCCCCGCGGTCCCGCATCGTGGACACCGTGTTCCTCGCGACCCGGACGCATCCTCGGCCGGGCTGGGGCTCGATTCGCCGGCGACGGTTCAGACCGGTCAGGTCACTCGGAACACCGGCCACCCGATCTCGGTGCGCCACGCGGCCGGGTCGCTGGCGTCGCGAGGTCCGACGAGGTAGACCTCCCGCACCGGCCCCGCCACCGACATCGCGTTCTGCACGACCCAGGTGCCGAGTTCGCCGTACGTGACCTCGATGCCATTGTGCTCGCCGATATGGGTGGCCACGGCCAGTTCTGCGGCGGGCAGGGTCGCGGCGTGCACCCGCCCGGTACGAGGGGGAGCGGCCGTCGGCAGGTAGACCAACGCGTGACCGCGGCCCTGCTCGAACAGGGAGTTGTCGTAGGTGCCACCCGGTGGGCCGGTCACCGCGTCGCCGACGGCCACCGCCAACTCGGCCATGGCGCCCGCGAACCAGGCGTCGACCTCGCCCTCGTTGACCACGGCCGCCACCGCCGCGACCGTGCGGGCGGGCTCGGCGCGGAGCTCCACCGCGATCGGCGCGGGGTCGGGCCGCAGCAGGCGGCGCAGCGACGCGACCGCGGCTCGAGTGCGGTCGAGTTCGGCCTCCAGGCGTTGGAGGTGGTCGGCGATCAGGGTCGCGCGGGCACCGGGGTCCGGGGACCGCAGGATGCGCTGCACGTCGCTCAGGGGGACGTCGAGTTCGCGGAGCCGGTTGATGACCTGGGCGGTCGGGATCTGCTCGACGGCGTAATAGCGGTAGCCGGAGGTCTCGTCCACGACGGCGGGTTCCAGCAGGGCGCCCTCGTGGTACCGGCGCAGGGTCCGCACGCTCAGGTGGGTCAGGCGCGAGAACTCCCCGATGGTCAGCACCCCCGCAGTATGAAGGCTCTCCCAGGGGGGAGAGTCCAACGTTTGACCCTCCGGTGCCGCGAGGCCGCACGGTGGGTTTATGACACACCAGAACGGCCTCCGGTCCGATGCACTGCCCGCCACCGTCCGCGGTTTCCTCGCCGCTCACCTCGTCCGCGACGCCGGCACGGCATCGTCGTTCTTCGCCGAGGACGCCGTGGCCGTCGATCAGGGCGAGTCCTTCCGCGGCCGGGAGCGGATTCACGCGTTCCTGCGGGACGCCGGCGCCGAGTTCGAGTACACGACCGAGCAGATCGGTGCTGCCCGCGTCGACGACGGCCACTGGGTGGTGACCCTGCGGCTCGAGGGAACCTTCCCGGGCGGCGTCGCCGAGCTCGACTACCGGTTCACGATCCGTGAGGACGTCGTCACGGAACTCGTCATCGCCAACCACGGATCTTGAGGAGCACGCATGCCTACGTCAGATCGTGATCGTCTCGATGGACGCCGTGCTGTGGTCACCGGCGGATCGAAGGGCTCGGGCAACGCCGTCGTCGAGAGACTGCGGGAGATGGGCGCCGACGTCTACGTGACGGCCCGGACGATGCCCGAGGGGTACGAGTATCCCGACCGGTTCATCGAGGCCGACACCTCGACGGTCGAGGGCGCGAAGGCGGTGGCCGGACGGATCGCCGAGACCGGTGGCGCACTGGACATCCTGGTGCACGTCGTCGGAGGTGCCTCGACGCCGTCCGGTGGGTTCGCGGTCATCACCGACGAGCAGTGGATGATCGAGCTGAACCTGAACTTCCTCGGCGCGGTGCGGCTCGATCGCGCGCTCCTCCCGGCGATGATCGAGTCCGGGTCGGCGGTCGTGCTGCACTTCACCTCGATCCAGCGTGAACTTCCTCTGTACGACGCGTCGCTGGCCTACGCGGCAGCGAAAGCCGCGTTGCGCACCTACAGCAAGGGGCTCGCCAACGAGCCCGCCCCGCGCGGCGTCCGGGTCAACGCGATCAGCCCCGGCGGGATCGAGACGGAGGCCTACGAGAGGTTCGTGGACCGCATCGCCGAGGGCAACGGGATCAGCCGCGACCAGGCCAAGCAGAGCATCTACGACTCCCTCGGAGGCGTACCGCTGGGACGGTTCGCCAACACCGAGGAGGTCGCCGACCTGGTCGGGTTCCTGGTCTCGGACCGCGCTTCGGCCATCGTGGGCGCCGAGTACGTGATCGATGGGGGAACAGTCCCGACCGTCTGAGCCGGCAAACGGGTTCGAGCAGTCACGTGCGCACCGTGCCGAGCTGCTTGACGTTTCGTAGCAGCGGCTCCGACTCGATGCGCTCCACACCGATCACGAGGACCTGCGGGTTCGTCGGGCCGGTGGTGGCGGCCGCGAAGACGATCTCCTCGTGCTCGCGAAGCGCGGTACCGACGGCGGCCAGCCGGGACGGGCTCACTGTCAGCCGGAGCAGGACCGGGACGCGGAACCCGTAGAGCTCCGGCTCGATCTCCACATCGGTGTAGAGCGTCCCGGACTCGAACAGCTCGTGCACCCGGCGGCGGGTGGTCGACTCCGGCCAGCCGGTGGTGGCGGCCAGTTCCGCGTAGCTGAGCCGCCCGCCCCGGGCGAGCGCGTCCAGCAACGGTCGGCGCCTGGATGCGCAGCCCCGGACACCGCGCCAACATCCTCAACTGCAAGTCCACCACCGTCGGCGTCGGCGCGGTCTACGCCGCCAACGGCGCCCCGTACTACACCCAGGACTTCGGCTACTGATCCTCGCACCGATGCCCCGCCGCTCCCCCAAGCGCGGGGCATCACGCGTTGCCGACCCCTCTGGCCTGCAGAAATTCGCCGGCCGGTCGACGGCCCGTGATCGTCGGAGTGACCGTCCACACAGGTACTACAAATTTGAAATAAGCCGGGTGGGGGTGTGGTTGAGCGGGATAACGGCCCACAAAGAGCCGGGAAAACCCCAGGGAGTGGTTCTGATGGCGAGCAAGACGATCGCGGTTGTTGGTGCTACTGGTGCTCAGGGCAGTGGTGTGGTGCGGGCGATCCTGGCCGGTGGCGGCGAGTTCACGGTGCGGGCGTTGACGCGGGACGTGACCTCGGTCAAGGCGCGTGAGCTGGCCGAGCTGGGCGCTGAAGTGGTGGCCGGTGACTATTCCGATCCGGCGGGTTTGGCGGAGGCGTTCGAGGGGGCGCACGGGGCGTTTCTGGTCACCGATTTCTGGACGCACATGGATCCGGAAAAGGAGCAGGCGTACGTCCGGAATCTGATCGACGCGGTGCAGAAGGCCGGCGTCAAGCATGTGGTGTGGTCGACGCTGGAGGACACCCGGGAGTTGATCCCGGTCGACGACCCGCGGATGCCGACGCTGCTGGGTAAGTACAAGGTGCCGCACTTCGACGCGAAGGCCGAGGCGGACGCGTTCTTCGTCGAGT